>JAZNPU010000091.1:0-7876 GCA_045589795.1 Clostridia bacterium | reverse complement strand
GCCAAAGAAAATCAGCAACTGGATTATGGTTGATGTGTTCAAACTTGTTAATCGAGATAATCCAGAATTTCCAATTTCTGAAAAAGATTTAACTGCAATCATTAAAATGGTTGAAGATAAACAAATAAACAAAACAGTTGGTTTGCAACTAATGGAAAAAGTTATCGAAACTGGCAAAAAACCAAAAGAACTAGCCAAAGAAATGAATTTGTTTGCTGGTATTTCTGATGAACAAATTTTGCAAATCTTAAACACTTTGAAAAGTGAAAATCAAAAAGTTTATGAAGATTATCAAAAGAATCCACAAAAAGTTGTCACCTTTATTGTGGGCTACACAATGAAAAACACACAAGGAAAAGCAAATAGCGACAAAGTTAAAGAGCTTATTCCTACAGTGTTTGGAAATTAAACAAAAAACCATCAAACGATGGTTTTTTTTATTTGAAAATGTTATCAAATTTTGCCAAATAACATACAATATATCATGAAAAAGATTAGAAATATTTTAGACTTTGCTTCAAACTTGGTTTTAATTGCAATAATATTTATGGTTGGTGCATTTGCTTATTTTAGTCCAACAATTTCTCAAAATTGTTCAACAGTAATCAATGGTTGTGTTTATGCGGGAAACCTAAACAGCAACAAGGTTTCGCTTATGATCAATGTTTATTGGGGAACTGAATTTATTGAACCAATGCTTGAAGTTTTTGAAAACAACAAAATCAAGTGTACATTTTTTGTTGGTGGAACATGGGTGGAGCAAAATAAAGATTTGCTAAAGAAGATATATAATCATGGTCATGAAATTGCAAGTCATGGATATAGTCATAAAGAACATGCTAAACTTTCTTATGACCAAAATTTGACAGAGATGAAAAAAACACACGATTTAGTTTTTGATTGTTTGGGTATTAATATGAGTTTGTTTGCTCCTCCTGGTGGGTCATATAACAAAGATACTGTTAAAGCTAGTGAATATATGAACTATACCACAATTATGTGGACAAAAGACACTATTGACTGGAGAGATCAAAATTCTTCATTAATTTTTAGCAGAGCAACAACAAATATGAGTGGTGGAGATTTGATTTTGATGCACCCAAAAGAAAAAACTCTTGAGGCCTTGCCTAAAATTATTGATTATGCAATTAAAAATAATTTTTTCTTGACCACTGTTAGCGACACTATTGCTTAATTGATCGCCAAACAGGGCTACAAGTGGCTCTAAAATGTAAAAAACTTGTAAATTTTTATAAAATATATGCAAATCTGCTAGCCATGGCAGATTTTTTTGTGTTATTATAATGTCAGAATATCAGATAAAGGTGTGATAAAAATGGCAATTAAAACATTTGAAAACGGTTTGAGAGCAGTTTGTTCCGAAAAAACTGACTCTAATATTTGCTCTGTGGTTGTGCATATCACTGGTGGCTGCCAATCAGAAAAGAGCAATCAAAGTGGTCTTAGTGAATACATCTCAAGACTACTTTTGTGTGGCACAAAAAACTATCCAACAAAAGAAGCTCTTTTGAACTATGCAAAGCTTAATGGAATTATTCTAAAAACTCATGCATCAAGAGAAAGCATCACATTGAGTGCCGTTTGCTCAAACGACTCATTAAATTGGGCAATGGAATTGCTTTCTGAAATTGTGTTTAATTATGAATTTGATGATGTGACTGCAGAAAAAGTTAGAAAAGGCTTGCTTGAAGACATTGAAAGGCTTTCTGAAAACCATAATTATACATTGGAAAAAAGTGTAAACCAAACATTGTTCTATAGAACTGGACTAGCTAACCCTAAATATGGCACAACATTAACCGTTGAAAGATTCAATGCATTCACTGCTGAAGATTATTGGACAAAATTGGTGACTCCAAAAAACACCATTGTTTCTGTGACTGGCAATGTGACAAACGAAGAATTTTTTGAATATGTTGATGATTATTTTGTTTCATATCTTCCAGAAGATCAAGAATATAAGAAAATTAAATATGTTTCTGAAGTGGAAGATTTTGAAGGATCTTTAAGAACAAGAAATAAAAGATTAAACCAAAGCAGAATTTGCATCGCTTTCCCAACATTTGGCTACAAAAACTCTAAAAAATATTTGCCACAAATTATCAGACCAATTTTGGAAAGCAAAATTCAAAAGGCTTTGAGATTGTCTGTTTCTTACTTTAACACACTAGACATTTCAACAAAACATTATGCAAACAATGGCAAAATTGAATTTAATATTAATGTTGACTATGAACACTCTGAAGAACATTTGAAAAACTTTGTTAGAGCACTTAACAACATTGTCACAGAAGATGCCATCAACGAACAAGAATTTGAACTTGAAAAGAACTTGTTTATCACTAATTTTATGTATAAATATGATGATTGTTTAGAAGAATCATTAATGAATGCAAAAGAAGTTTCAATAATGAAACAATCTTTCAACCAAAACAGTGAAAGACTAAAGGTTGAAATGCTTTCTGCGAAAGATGCCAACAAATATGTTGCTCAAACATTCTTGCCAAGCAAAATGTTTGTTAGCTATCTTGGTCATCCAATTTCTCTTAGTTTTGAAGATTTACTTAATGTATAGAAGGTGTTATTTTGGCTAATCAAACAAATAATAATAAATTAAAGTTGGCTGTGGGATATATTCTCACAAGCCTTTCTTTGGTTCTTTTGATTTTGTCATGTATTCCTAAGCTTGCAATTGCAAATTTCTTTATAGGAATATTTGGTGTTGCATGGTATGCATACCTAGTTTTGGGTATGCTTTTTGGTGTTGCATGCATTATGCAACTAAAATATGTATTTAACAAAAAGTTTACAGCATCTCTTATTGTGGCAATGTTTGCTATTATTTGCTTATTGCATACAATCTTTTCACATGCAACCATTGTTTCGTTTGATGGTTTTTCAAACTTTGAAGCATATTTGTCAACTTGCATGCACTTAACCAATGGAATAACTGTTGGTGGAGCAGCCGCTGGAGTATTTGCCTACTTACTAAAATGCTTGCTTGGTACAATTGGATTGTATTGCACGCTAATTATGATGTTTTCAATCAGTTTTGGTGTGATTTTGGATAGTTTGATTTATGGACATGCAAAGAAGAAAAAACAACAATTTGTATCTACTAAAACTCAAACAACCAAACCAGTTGAAAAATTTGAACCAATCAATCAACAACCTGTAGCTGCTGTTAAGGAACCAGTTGTTGAAGAAGAACCAAACATTGTTTTTGATGAAGAAGAAAGTGAAGAGGATAATTCGTATGGTCAATTTTCTCAATCTAGACAAGATGCTAGAGACAGACTATATCCAAACAGACAAACAGCTTCTTATTCTTCAGAAAGCAGCACACCAAGATCTGCAAGAGATGTATTGTTTGGAAATCGCTCTGTTCCTGACATAACAATGCAAAATGATCAAGAAAGAGATCGTTGGATGAGACACACTGCAGAAGAACTTAATGTTGAAGACGAAGAGGAAGATGATGTAAATTCATTATTTGGTAGCACAGATATTGAAACAAACACCACCTCAACAAATCTTTATGAAAGAAATTTTCCATCAAGACCAATTGCTAATGATGACTCTTCAACAACTTCAAGATTTGGAGCAATTAGAGAACAAAGAGCAATCTTTAATTCGGAAGATGACAACGAAGATAGTGAAGAAGAAACTATAAACCCAAGAGTTGTTCCTCAAAGAAACTTTGGATCACGAAATATTTTTGGTCAAACAGAATCAATGAAGCTTGGTGAAGACGAAGATGATGTTGCAAAACCTCAAGAAATCAACTTTCAAGCTCGATCATCAGTTAGACAACCAAAGCCTGTTCAAGGCAAACAAATGGGAATCAAGTCTGTTCGCTATAACAGCATTCCACTATCTATTTTCAAAACATATACAGAAACAAATGCAGATTATAGTGAAGAGTATAAAAGAAAATCTGCAGCACTTGAAAAAGTTATGGAAAACTTTAACATTGGTGCAAAAGTTATCAATGTTGTTAGAGGTCCAAAAGTGACCCGTTATGAGTTGTCTTTGCCAGATGGAATTAATGTTCAAAATGTTATCCGTCTTGAAAAAAATATTTCAATGGCACTTGCTGCAAAAAGCGAAATCAGAATTGAAGCACCAATTCCTGGCAAAAATGCATTTGGTATTGAACTTGAAAACGATGTTTCTAGCACTGTTGGCATGAGAGAACTTCTTGAAAGCCCTGAATATACTAAAACAACAAACCCACTCCCTATTGCAATTGGTAAAGATATCAATGGTAAGGTTATTATCAAAAGTCTTCCAAAAATGATTCACTTGCTTGTTGCTGGTTCATCTGGTTCTGGTAAATCTGTTTTCATTCATGCCTTAATGATGAGTATTTTGTATAAATATTCTCCAGAAGATGTTAGATTTATTATGATTGACCCAAAAAGGGTAGAATTTACAATGTATAACAATCTTCCACACTTGATGCTTCCAAAAGTTGTTTATGAACATGACAAAGCCTTAAATGCAATCAAATGGGCTGTTGATGAAATGATGCGAAGATATGAAGCATTGCAAAATAACGAATGTCAAAACATTGAGCAATACAACAAACTACCAGAAATAACTAGCCATAAAACAAATAAAATGCCATACTTGATCATTGTTGTGGACGAACTTGCTGAACTTATGGGTGGAGCTCTTAAAAAAGATTTTGAAGCAGGTATTCAAAGAATCACACAACTTGGACGGGCAGCAGGTATTCACATGGTTGTTGCAACTCAAAGACCTTCTGTTGATGTTGTGACAGGAACAATCAAAAACAATATGCCAACCCGTGTTGCATTTGCACTTTCTAGTGCAGTGGACAGTAAAACCGTGCTTGACATTGGTGGTGCTGAAAAACTTCTTGGACAAGGTGATATGCTTTTTGCTCCACAAGATCAAAATGCAAAAATCAGATTGCAAGCTGCATTCTGTGATAATGACGAAATCCGCAATGCTCTTAAGTATATAAAAGAAAACAACGAAGCTGTTTATGATGAAGAAGTTGTTAATATCATCAATGCAGAAAAGAAAGAAGAACCAACAGAGGGCACTGATGCTCTTGGAAATGGCGGGGATATTCCAAATTCTGGCATGGACGAATTTATGAAAATGGCAATCAATTTTGCCAGAAGCACAGGTAAAGTTTCTGCATCTATGCTTCAAAGAAAATTCCGTATTGGATTTAACCGAGCTGCAAGAATTGTTGACCAAATGGTTGAATTTGGTTTGGTTGGGCCAAGTATTGGCTCAAAACCTCGTGATTTTGCTATCACAAACGAACAATATCGTGAACTTTTTGGTGAAGATATTGATGATTCAATTTTCTAATAATAAAAGGAGAACCTATGAATTCTAAAGATAAAATGTTGGTTGGAGTAATTTCTTTGGGTTGCGACAAAAATCGTGTTGACACAGAATTGATGCTGACTTTTTTGCAACAAGCTGGTTATGGATTTACATCTGATCCAAGCAAGGCAGACATTATCATAATCAACACCTGTGGTTTTATTGCGAATGCAAGAAAAGAATCAATGGATACCATTGTTGAAATGATAGAGTATAAAAAACTTGGAACTTGCAAGAGATTGATTGTCACAGGTTGCATGCCTCAAAGATGGCTTAAAGACATGCGAAAAGACTTACCAGAAGTAGATGTGTTTTTGGGAATTGACCAATATCCATACATCGCAAAACACATTGAAGATTCTTTTGCCAACAAATCTACAAAAATTATCAAGACCGGAACAATGGAAACAATTCCATATGTTAAGGGCAGAATGATCACAACCCCAATGCATTATGCATATTTGAAAATTGCAGATGGTTGTGACAACTATTGCACATTCTGCACAATTCCTTCAATCAGAGGAAAATATCGCAGCAGAGAAATGAGTGTCTTGATTAATGAAGCTCAAGACCTTGTGAACAATGGGGCACAAGAATTGATATTGATTGCTCAGGATATCACAAGATATGGTATTGACCTTTATAAAAAACCTAAACTTCTTGAATTGATTAGAGAATTGTCAAAAATTACAAATCTAAAATGGATTAGACTGCTATATTGTTATCCTGAAATGATAACCAAGGACTTAATCAATGAAATGCAAACAAATCCAAAACTTTGCAACTATATTGATATTCCTTTGCAACATGTTTCAGATGCTGTTTTGAAAAGAATGAACAGAAAATCAACCAAAGCAAACATTGAGGATTTGATTCAAACAATTCAATCTCAAGAGAAATTTGTTGCTATTAGAACAACCTTTATGGTGGGCTTTCCTGGCGAAACAGAAGAAGACTTCAAACAACTTTATGACTTTATTAAAAAATATAAGTTAACCCATGTTGGATTCTTTGCATATAGCCAAGAAGAAGGAACTCCTGCTGGAAACATGAAAGATCAAGTTCCTGAAAAAATTAAACAAAAAAGACTTGTTGAACTTGTTAGGCTTCAAAAGAAAATTGTTGCTGAAAACAACAAAAAATGGATTGGCAAAGTTGTTAATGTTTGCTATGAAGGAATCGATTATCAAAAAGGACTATTCTTTGGTAGAACACAATATCAAAGCCCTGAAATTGATACCATTTGCTACTTCAAATCAGATTTGATTGCAGAAATTGGATCTGTTTATAAAGTAAAAATTAAAAAAGTTAAAGGTTATGATTTTATTGGAGAGAGAATCATAACAGAAGGAGAATAATCATGAAAGTAAAAATGAATGTACCAAATATTTTAACAATGGTCAGAATTGCATGCACACCAATTGTTATTGCCTTGTTCTTGGCAACAATTCCAAACGGTATTGGCTATTTTTGTGCACTAGGAGTATATGTCCTTGCATGCTTTACTGATTTTCTTGATGGATACATTGCAAGAAAATATAACCTAATTACAGACTTTGGCAAATTTATGGACCAAATTGCTGATAAGTTCATCACAACCACAGCTATTATCTTAGTTTTGCTTGCTTATCCAACAACATTCCAATGGCTAGCTGTTTTGCTTGTTTTGATTGTTGTTCTTCGTGACATTTTGATCAGTGGAATCAGAATGGTTGCAGCAAACAATGATCTTGTTATTCCTGCAGACATCTTTGGAAAAATCAAATCATTCTTCCTTGATGTTGCCAGCATGGTTTTGATGCTTTATATTGGGCTTGCAAATTGCATTGCTGCACAATGGATCGAATATGTTAGAATCGCAGGCTTGTCACTTATGATCGTTGGTGTGATCTTGTGTGTTGTTTCTTGCATTAACTATATTGTGAATGCAGTTAAAACTCTAAATAAAAAATCAAATGACTAATTTTAGTTGCATTTATCGAAAGTTTGTTTTATAATATTATCAGAATTTAACATAAAAGAAGGATACAATTATGGCTTCAACATTAGACAAACAAAAAAATCTTGAACAAGCAATCGCACAAATTGAAAAATCATTTGGAAAGGGAAGCATCATGAAACTTGGAGATGTTGCAACAACTCAAGTTGATGTTATTCCAACTGGCTGCTTGCCACTTGATCTTGCACTTGGAATTGGTGGAATTCCAAGAGGCAGAATTATTGAAATTTATGGACCTGAATCTTCAGGTAAAACAACTGTGTCTTTGCACATGGTTGCAGAAGCTCAAAAAATGGGTGGAACTGCTGCATTTATTGATGCAGAACATGCTCTTGATCCTGTTTATGCAGCCAGACTTGGTGTAGACACAAAAAATCTTTATGTTTCTCAACCAGACACTGGCGAACAGGGTCTTGAAATTGCTGAAAGTTTGGTGAGAAGTGGTTCTGTTGACATTGTTGTTATTGACTCTGTTGCGGCACTAAC
>JAZNPU010000090.1:0-3024 GCA_045589795.1 Clostridia bacterium | reverse complement strand
TCCTTATATTTCCAAACACTTTCACGACACTTTTCAATAAATGGTTGAATACCAAATGCCTCAATGTCTTGTTTTCCGGTTGATCCAATCATTTTTTCAACCTCAAGTTCAACAGGAAGTCCATGAGTGTCCCAACCAGCTTTTCTCATGATGTTTTTGCCTTTCATGGTTTGGTATCTCAAAAACACATCTTTGATGGTTCTGGTCAAAACATGTCCAATATGAGGTCTGCCATTGGCTGTTGGAGGACCTTCATAAAAAGAATATAGTTTGCCATCTTTGTTTTTCTCAATCATCTTTTTAACAAGATCATTGTCTTTCCAAAACTTAACAGTGTCTGCTTCTCTGGCAGCAAAATCAAGTTTGGTGTCTACCTTTTTATACATAGTTCTCTCTCCTTTTCAAACTAAATGCAAAATAGCCAATAAAAAATGTGCCAAGATATAAGAAACCTTGACACATAACAAAAGTTCACCACTTATATCGAAGTGCACAATCATGCACCGCTTCGGTCACGGGAAGCTTCCGGACACCCTTACTATTATTTCTGGGCACCTGCTCAGCAAGTGATAACACCAAAGGACTTTTGTTTGCTCGCACCAACCGCAAACTCTCTGAAAAAACTCTTTATTGATGCCGTGTCTTGCCTGATATCGCATTTGTATTTAGTTTTCTGTGCTTATATTATCATAATTATCAAAAATATGTCAATATTTTTATGTATTTTAATTATTTATCTTTGCTTTCAATTTTTAATAACAAACCAAACTCTTTCACCCAGCAACCCCTCTGTTATGTCACACATAACACCCCGAAAACCCTGACAATCCTCCACTTTTTTGCAATAAAAAAAGAGCCTTTATTTGGCTCTTTATTTTTTGTTATAATGTTGGATACATAACCAAAACAACAATTGCAAAAGCAAAAATTGCAGCATATAGCAAAACTGTCAAAACAGCTTTTACTTTTTGTTTTTTAGACTTCAAAACTTCAAATGTTGTTGATGTCACCAAGGCTTCATCTTCGCCTTTTACTCTTCTGCTTGCAACAAATATTTCTACACACAAAATGATAGACTTAACAGTTGACAAACCAAAGCCAACAACATAACACCACAAAGCCACCATTAAGCATTCATAATATGGCAAAAATTGAAAAATCAAAACTGCAATTGCAGATGCAATTAAGCATCCATATTCCACCAAAGAAATGGCTGATAAAATCTTTTTCTTCATTTTTTATACCCCACTATAAAACATAATATAAAACAATTAGAACAATTGAAACTATCCAAACAATCCATAGCCAAACATTCTTTTTGTTTGCAACATAGAAAAATGAAATTACAGAAACCACAATATAAGACACAACATTTGCAATAATCAAAAATGCACCTGAAACTTGTCCTAAAATGTTAAGCTTTGACAAAATAAGTGAAACACCAATTAAAATCACGGCAATAAATGCACAAAGATTCATTAGCCACCCAGAACTTTTTACTGATTTAGACATATTGATTTCTCCTTTATAAGTATATTTTAGCATAGTCAAAAAGTTTTAACAAATCAATAATGCCACAGATTTTATACTTTTTTTAATTTTTTTATTGTTTTTGCAAAATATTCAGGCAAATCAGCCTCAAAAACCCTTCTCTCGCCTGTTGAAGGCATGTTTAATTCTAGCTTATAAGCATGAAGCAATTGACCATCTAAGTTGAATTTTTGCTTTGCAAAGCCATAGGTTTTATCTCCCACAATTGGGTGACCAATAAACTTGCTATGAACCCTTATTTGATGAGTTCTGCCAGTTTCTAGCTGAAACTTAACCAAAGTATAATCCTTAAACCTTTCAACCACTATAAAATGAGTTATTGCAGGCTTGCCGTCTTGTGACACAGCCATTTGTTTTCGGTCTGCTTTGCTTCTGCCAATTGGCTGACAAATTGTGCCTGAATCTTCTTTAACAACCCCTTCAACCAAAGCCATATAATGTCTAAAAGCCGAATGTGACCCAATTTGTTTTGCCAAATTTTCATGGGCTATATTGTTTTTTGCCACCACTAGAAGTCCAGATGTGTCTTTGTCTATTCTATGCACAATCCCTGGTCTGATTGAGCTTGTTCCATCACTAATGTTTGCAAAATGATATAACAAAGCATTAACAAGTGTTCCGTCGTAGGCCCCTGGAGCTGGGTGAACAACCATTCCTTGAGGCTTGTTGATTACTGCCAAATCATCATCTTCGAACACAATATCTAGATCAATATTTTGAGCTTGTGCAGTTTGCAAACGGTTATCTTGACAGAAGTTTAGATCTATCAAATCACCATCTTTTATGATATATCCTGCTTTTGAAACAGTTTTCCCATTTACACACACTCCACCGCTTTCAATCTGAATTTTAATCTGTGATCTTGTCCAGTCTGAAAAGGTGTCTGCAAGCCATTTATCCAATCGTATTTTTTCTGATAATTCAACTTTTTCTTGTGTTTTAAGTTCCATTATTTAGCCTTCCTTGAATTATTAGATTTAACCAAATTTACAATTAGTCCAATGGCAAACAAACAGCCGCCAATGGTCACACAAATATCTGCAACATTAAAAATTGCAAAGTTTATTGATTTGAAATAAATAAAATCTCTAACCCCACCAAGCATAATACGGTCAATTAGGTTCCCAACTGCCCCACCGAGCATAAGAGACAATGCAATCTTGTTAAACTTAGTTAAACCCCAGTTGTTGCTAATGAGTAAATAAATAATAACAACTGAAGCGATTAAAGAAACTATAATAAAAAACAAGCGAGCTCCACTCATCATAGAAAATGCAGCACCAGTATTAAAGCTGCTTTCAATCCACAAAAAATCTCCAATCAAAGAAAAAGTTTTGCCATATAGCCACATCTTTGTTAATTGGTCAAGAACTATGGCAGCTATTGCAATGGCAAAATACATCACTATTATTAATATCTTATTTTTCTTAATCATAATTATATTAATATGATAATATCATAAAAATATTGGTT
>JAZNPU010000089.1:0-1619 GCA_045589795.1 Clostridia bacterium | reverse complement strand
CTCATTGCTTGGTCAAATACAACTGTGAATAATAGGTCACTGCTAGCAATTAAGCTTTCAGTCATTTCTTTGCCTGCCACCATATAGTCTGCATCTTCCCAGCCATAGTCTGCATGTCTTTCATTATTAAAATCAAAGGTTGTTGCATACTCTAGTGCTTCCCACTTCGCATGCATTAGAACCGTGTTTCCATATGTTGTCATCTCTTGGAATGAATTAGGCTTTTCTGGATCTAAATTATTTGCATAATTTATTGCTAAAGTTGATCCATTAGGCACCAAGGTGTCTACCAAGCTAACTCTAGTTAGAGTTTCAGCAGCTTTGCCTTTAACAGCCAAAATTTCTGTTGTGTATGAGCCACCTAACAAGGTTAACATCAAGTCCACATTCAACATTTGTTCTTCTAACAATGTTGAACCTTCTCTTCCATCATACCAGCCAAGGAATTTATATCCTTTTCTGTATGCATATCCAGTTATTACATTATGGAAGACTTCATCAAAGAGAACAATTTCTGCCCCTTCTTGTTTAGACAAGTTTGCAATTGATGATCCAACTCCAGTGCTGCTAACAAGTGTTATGTGTCCACTGCTTTGGTCTAGTGTTACAAATGTGTTGCCATCTGTTCCACCATCATTGGCATCGTTGAGATCATATAACAATGTATATTCATTTTGTGTCCAACCGGCATAGAAGCTGAGTGTTGATGCATCTCCAGATTGTTCTGACCATGAACCAGATGCTTTCATATCTGAATAAATAGTATATCCAAACACTGCTGTATATCCACTTGGTGCTGCCAAATATCCAAGTTTTTCTGTAAGCTCTCCGTATGAGGTCATTCTTCTTAATGGACTTATTTTACTTGCATCATAGATATAATTGTCTTTACCTTGTCCAACTGGATCGGTTTTGAATTCTACTGGTTCATAATACCAACCATTGAATGTGTATCCTAATCTGTAAACATTGCTAATTTGGTTGTGTAATACATTTACTGTTTGTGTTCCTTCCCAAGAATCTAGTGTTTCATTGTCTGCAAAAGATAAATTTGCAGATAGTATACTTTCTGTGCTGATTGGCATATCAAAGAGCCATGTGGATTCAAATCTGGTTGAATAGCTTGATCCATAACCTGTCACTTTGTCGTAGTATGTGAGAAGCAAGGTATATAGTTTTGCATCCCAAACAGCACTCATTTTAACTTTGCCACCATTTCCAAACACATCTGCATAGCCTTCACCTAATGACATATACCAATAAATGCCACCGTCTGTTGCTAGGCTATATTTTTGTGTTTTGTAGTTAGATGCTGTTAATTGTGTTTTTAGTTCACTTACAACATTTGAATCTGTTAGTTCAACAGTTGTATCTGTTGTGTGACCTTCTTCATTTTTGTAGAAATCTGCAAATGCCCAACCAATTAAGTCATATCCAATTCGGCTATAAACTGCAGAGTCTCCTTCTATTCCCTTGTCCACAAGGCTTCTCAAGTTATATGTAAAGAATTTTGTTGATTTAGCACATTCTTCATCAAGCAATGCTGTTGTGCCATTATTAACAGGGCTTGTTCCAAAGTCTTGATCTGTGTCATATTCTACTTCAAATTCTTTTGCATC
>JAZNPU010000088.1:0-1584 GCA_045589795.1 Clostridia bacterium | reverse complement strand
GGACTAATTGTGCTTGCTTGCAACACAGCAACAGCTGCCGCTGTTGACAATTTAAGAAAATTAATCAAAATACCCATTATCGGCACAGAACCAGCAATAAATCTTGCTCCAAAAACCAGCCCTGTTTTGCTACTCGCCACTCCTGTGACCACAAAACATGCTCGAATTCAAAACCTAATTGAAAAGCATCAAGGCAAAGTGTCAGTTTTGCCACTACCACACTTTGCAAAAGCCATTGATAAGTTCTTTTTGTTTAACTCAAAAAAAGCACTATTCTGCATCAAAAAAACCATAAAAACCATAAAAATGGCAGCAAAACAATCAAGCCATATAATACTTGGTTGCACACATTATATTTTTCTTGCTGAGATTATCTCAAAACAAACAAAAAAAACTGTTTTAGATGGCAATTTTGGGGTCTATAAACAAGTTTTGGCACACATAAAACCTGAAATGATAAGCAATTACCCCATTCAAAAGTTTATTTTAAGCAATCAAAAACACGATTTGTGTAAAAAATATAGAAAAATTTTCGACCAAACACTTGCAAATGTGTCAAATGTATGGTAGAATTGCACTTGCAAAATAAAGTAATATAAGGAGCAACTAGTATGCCAAATATTAAATCTGCAAAGAAAAGACAACTCACACAAGAAAGAGATAGAGCTCTAAACAAGAGCCACAAGTCTGAACTTGCTACAGCACTTAAAAAGATTAATGCAACAATCAAAGCTGGCGATGCTAAAGCTGCTGAAGAACTACTACCAAAGACATTCTCTATCCTAGACGAAATGGTCACAAAAGGTATTATTCACAAAAACAAAGCAGACAGAAACAAAGCTAATCTTTCTAAGAAACTAGCAAAAATGGAAAAATAAATTTCAAGATGTGGTTAATCCACATCTTTTTTATGCAAAAAATAAAGAGCAGTTATTCCTGCTCTTTTTTATTGTCTTCTTCAACAATTTTTATCATAACTCCAGCAACATTGTTTTCTTTAATGAAGTTATATGACCTTCTTGAAATGAAATATTGCACAATTATTGCAATTAATAGCAAAATAAACAATGTTATAAACATAATAATTTCAATGTTTAAGTTATCAAAAAACCAATATAACCAAGAAACAGAAAAAGTTTCCATTTCTTTAACAAAATCTTGTTGATTTACCAATTTTGCAATGTTTGTGACAGCTGCTGTCATGTTTTCAACAACATCATCTTGGTGATTTTTAAGAATATATTCCATGCTGTCATTTGCTGTGTTTGTAATGTTTTGCCCATCAACATATTCGCAATAGCCACCAAAAACATATTCGTCATATGATCCAGCAAACATATGCAAAACATTGAAATCACCTTCAAAAACACTTGTGCTGCTGCTATATCCTGCACTTTCATAGCCATAAGTTGCATATTCGTTGTCAAAAGCAACACCATGCATATCTTCACTAAATTCTTTGACATTCAAAGTTTCATCAAAGAAATCTTCATTGTTGAAAGCTCCATCATAAAAATATAAACTTTCTCCAAGAGCAATGTGAGAAATGTCCACCATCAACAAAACAATTTCTCTTTCTTCTTT
>JAZNPU010000087.1:0-2705 GCA_045589795.1 Clostridia bacterium | reverse complement strand
GGCAAGAGTGTTTCATCAAATTTGCAAATTCTTTGTTCTAAGTGTAATGGTTCTAAGGGAAATAGGACATTGTAAAAAATATTAGTGCCATTGATTGGCACTTTTATTTTGCACAAAATGCATATTTGCGATGGCTTGCTCATAAAAGTTTATAAAGGAGATTTTTATGGCAAAACTGGCATCAAAACAAATCAAAACATCAAGCGAAATCAATGATTTTGTTCAATATATCAAAGGGCTGATTATTGCACTGATTGTCACATTCGCTTCAGTTATTATTTTTGCACTGATTATAAAGTGGACAAATCTTGATGATAAATATATTGCACCTGTCAATTTAGTTATTAAAGCTTTGTCTATTGCAATCGGAACAATTTGTTTCACAAAATCAAAAACAGGTGGACTCAAAAAAGGCTTGATTTTTGCAGTTAGTTATGTTTCGTTGGCATTTGTTGTTTTTTCTGCATTGTCTGGTTCATTTAATATGGGATTAAGCTTGCTTTTGGACTATTTATTTTCTGCTGTGGTTGGGGCAGTAGTTGGAATAATTAGAGTAAATGCAAAGTCAAAAACAATCTAGATTGTGGCAAACTTGAAAAAGTTTGCTATTTTTTTTGTGTTTTAGAGCAATAATTGTGGTTTGTGGCAATAAAAATTTACAAAAAGGATTGACCAAATATTAGTTTATATTGTATAATTGCTGAGTAAAAATATAAATCAAGGGACAGTAAAATGAAATCAAAAACTAAAAATTATAATGCTCTCATTGCTATTTTAACTGTAATCGTTGCTATTTGCACAATATTCACCTTTGTTCCAATGAATTTTGGTTCAACACAATACACTGGTGTGTATGGTGGTCTTGGAATTTCTTCTGAGGTTTATGGTGGACTTTATGCAGAATATGACATCACTGGTGAAGCAACTCATTCAGATATTGTTGAAAGCATGTCAACAATCAAGTCAACACTTGAAAAACAAGGTTATCAATCTAGTAATGTTATTAGCATTGACGACACAAAGATTAGAGTTGAAATTGGTTTTCCAACAATTGTGAGTGACACATTCTCAAAAGCTTATTCTGTTTTGAATTCTGTTTCAATTGGTGCTCTAGAATTTAGATCTGCAAACACTGTCACAGACACAACTGTTATTGTTAATGCATACAAACACATTGACGATTTCAGCATTGCAGACTATAACGGAACAACCTACCTAACAATTGAACTTAACGACGAGGGTGAAGCTCAACTTGAAAAGTTGGTGACTGCTAGCAAAACAATTTATGTTTATATGGGCGAAAATCTTCAAACAAGCTTTTCTGCAGAAAACATGACTTCTTATAAAACACTTCAACTTTCTTTGACAGATTATGCTTCAGCTGAAGACTTCTATCATAAAGCATTGTATGGTTCATTGGCTGTCACTCTAAATTCTGAAACAGTGACAATCAACACAATGACAGCATTGTTTGGCTTGGGTTCTGAAGAAGGAATTAGTGTTGTGCTTTATTGCTTGGTTGGATTTATGGTAGCATTGATTCTTGCCGGATTTATATTCTTTGCAATCAAATACAGAATGATCGCAGTATTGTTGATGCCAATCATCATGCTAGATGCAGTTATTGCAGCTTGGTCATTCGCAGCGATTTCAATCATTGAAATCAATATTGCAAGCTTATTTGCAATCATCTTTGGCTTGGCTTTCATTTTTGGAGGCAGCCTAAACTATATGAACAGAATTGCTGAAGAATACAAACAAGGCAAAACTATTGATGCTAGTATTGAAGCAGGAACAAAAAAGGCCAGACCTGCACAATTGATAGTGTCTGTATTGTTTGTTGTATTACTTGCAGTTCTTTCATTGTTTATTAGTGGTCAAGTTGCTTCTGCATGTTTGATCCTAATTGTATTTGTTCTTCTAAATGCACTAGACAACATTGTATTATTACCTTGGCTATTAAAACTCTATAATCACTCTAACAGAAAACAAGGTAAGCCATACGGACTAAAACAAGAGGAGGGCAACACAAATGTTTAAGAATAAATATCCATTGAAACTATTTGCTATTATTTCTCTTGCTTTGGTTGTTTTGACAACCGTGATCGTATGCATCTTTGGTGTTAACACATCAATTGAAATTGGTGGTGGAAGCCAAATTGAAATCACACTTTCAACAAAAAGTGGCGAAACAGTAAATTCTGGAAGAGAAAATGTTGAACAATATGTTGAAACCATTGAAGATATTCTTAAAGATCATGGTTCTGCAATTGATTCATATATTGTTGAAGATAAATATGTTGACACATATTTGATTGTTAGATCAACAGACAACGAAATTGAAGGAGCTAGCACAATTCCTTCTGAAATTGCAACAAAACTTGGAATTGACCTTTCTAGAGTTAGCACCGTTCAAAAACTTAGCAGTTATTTCACAGATAACCAAATGCTATATATCGGACTTGCTGTTTTGACAATTATTGTTATTGCATTCTTCCTTGGTTGGATCAGATATTCAATCAACGGTGGTGTGACATTAGCATTCTCAATCTTGCATAATTTGATTTTGTCTTTAGCAATCATTTTTGTGACAAGAGTTCAATTCTCAACTGTTAGTTTGATTGGCACATTGATTTTCACACTTTTAAGTGCCATTGTGACAACCTTGATTTTGGAAAGAAAAAGAGAAAATTCAAAATCAAAAC
>JAZNPU010000086.1:0-12274 GCA_045589795.1 Clostridia bacterium | reverse complement strand
ATATCATGCTTCACAAACCAAAAGGATACATCACCAGCATGAGCGATGACAAAGGCAGAAAAACAGTTATTGATTTGTTGCCACCTGAATATAAAGGGTTAAAACCTGTTGGCAGATTAGACTACGACACAGAAGGCTTACTTATTTTAACCACTGATGGGGATCTAGCAAACAGATTAACAGATCCAAATGCAGAAATAGAAAAAACATATCTTGTTAAAATAGAAGGTAAAATTGCAGAAAGTCAAATGGCTGTTATGAGAGCAGGTGTTGTGATAGATGGAGTTAGACTTAAGAAGTGCAAAGTGAAACTTGTTGAGCAACAAGAGAAACATGCAAAACTTGAAGTGAAAATAACCGAAGGCAAAAACAGACAAATCAGAAAAATGTTTGATGCTGTGGGAATCAATGTTATATTTTTGAAAAGAATTGCAATTGAAGATTTGAAGTTGGGTGGGCTCACTCGTGGAACTCACAGAGAACTTAGACCTCACGAAATTGAATACTTATTGAGCTTATAAAGGAAACAAATGATGAATATTGCTGTTGTGGGTGGCGGAGCCAGTGGAAGCCTTTGTGCAATCATGATTGCAAAAAAAGGGCACAAAGTTTCGCTTTATGAAAGAAATGATAAAATAGGAAAGAAGTTATACATCACTGGGAAAGGCAGATGTAATTTGACAAATGCAACAACTGGTTCAGACTTTTTGCAAAATGTTGTCAATGGCAACAAATTTATTATGAGTGCTGAAACAAGGTTTAACAGCACTGACACAATGGACCTTTTCAAAAGTTTTGGTGTTCCATTAAAAATTGAAAGGGGAAATAGGGTGTTTCCAGTCAGCGACAAATCTAGCGACATAATTGCATCACTTGTTGAACAATTAAAACTCAGCAGAGTTAAAGTTCATTTATCTTCAACTGTTGAAGACATTATTGTTGAAGAAGGTGTTGCAAAAGGCATAGTTGTTGGTGGTCAAAATTTGATGTATGACATTGTTGTTGTTGCAACAGGAGGCAAAAGCTATCCAGCAACTGGCAGCACTGGCGATGGATATATTTGGGCAGAAAAAACAGGACATAATATAATTAGTCCGGTTCCAAGCCTCGTTGGTATCAATATTCAAGATAAAGACATTTTTGCTCTTGAAGGATTGTCTCTTAAAAATGTTAGAGTTAGTGCACATGTTGGGGATAAAAATATATACACAAGCCCTGTTGGCGAAATGTTGTTCACAAGCAACGGGGTAAGTGGTCCAATTGTGTTAAGTTTGTCTGCATATATTAACAGACTTGATCCAAAAACAATAAAGCTTATGATAGACTTCAAACCAGCATTAAGCTTAGAACAACTAGAAGGTAGAATCAGTAGAGATATTCTGAATCTTGGTGCAAAACAAGTATCTTCATTGTTAGAAGGTCTGCTTCCAAGAAGTTTGTGTGGGGTTTTTGCCAACAGATTAGGGATATTAATGGAAGAAAAGGCTAATCAACTTTCTCGTTCACAAAGAGAAAACTTGGCATATATGCTCAAAAATTTTGAATTGGCAGTTTCTTCACTTGAGGGTTTCGACAGAGCTGTTGTCACAAGTGGAGGAATTTCAACAAAACAAATATCTCCACGAAACATGCAAAGCAAATTGGTGAAAAACTTGTATTTTATTGGTGAAGTTCTAGACATTGATGCATTAACTGGTGGATTTAATTTGCAACTTGCATTTTCAACCGCTGTTGCTTGTGCTAGCGATATAAATTAGAGGTGGACATATGGTATTTATTATAATTTTTGCTATTTTGTTTTTGCCAATCACCTTGTTGATTCCAACAAAAGTTATTGGTAAGAAAAATTTACCAAAAACGAAAAAAGATGGTGGGTATATTTTAACTTCAAACCACTACAGCAATTTTGATGTTATTTTACTAGATATAAAACTAGGAAAGAAAATTTACTATTTAGCAAAAAAAGAACTTTTCAAAAACAAATTTATCAGCTGGTTTTTGTGTAAACTTGGTGGCATAAAAATTGATCGTGAATCAAATGATATCACAGCAATTAAAAACTCATTGCAAACCTTAAAAAACAAAAAGGTTTTAGGAATTTTTCCAGAAGGAACTCGCAATAAAGGTGAAGACACAGCACAAATGCAAGAGGCTAAAAGTGGAGCAATTGTTATTGCAAGCAAAGCCGGTGTACCAATAATTCCTGCAGCGATTTATCGCAGACCTAAATTTTTCAGACGAAATAAAATCTTAATAGGTGAACCATTCTATGTTCAAGGTGCAAACCCTAAAAAACTAACAAAAGAAGAAATTGAAGAAAACACAACAAAACTTGCTGAAATCATGAATAATTTGCATGCACAATTGGTTGATAAATATTCAAAGAAGAAATAAATTATACTCACTTAAAGTGAGTATTCTGCTCGTGTGGCTCAGTTGGTAGAGCAATTGATTCGTAATCAATAGGTCGGCGGTTCAAGTCCGCCCACGAGCTCCAAATAATTTAATGAGGATTAATAAAATTTTAGCCTCAAAAACATACTTTTTATGTGCTATGCATAAATAGTATTATGAAAAAATCACGAAAAAGATATATAAAATATGGACTAATATTCGGCCTAACACTTGCATTGTCGCTTGTGTTAGGTTTTATTTTTTCTGATTATTATTTTCTTGGGTGTGCAACATTGTTTTTAGGATTCACTCAAACATTGCTATTGTCTAAGGGTAAGTGGTGGGAAGAAGTCGTAGGAATTGCTGAGGCACTTTTTGTTGCAACCGTTGCTTGGATTGCACATTTATATGGAACTGTTATTTTCACCATGTTAATTTATATTCCTATGTCAATTTTTAGCATGATTAATTGGAAAAAACATCAATATAATGGTGTGGTGCATATCAATAAAATGACCATTAAGGCATCATTATTTATTGTTTTTTCACTTTGTTGCTCAGTTGTTTTGGTTTCTTTTGGGTTATCAAAAATACCAAATCAAAATTTGCCAATTATGGATACCATTTCAAATTTAATGGACATTTGTGGTTTAATACTGATTGCACTTAGATTCAAAGAGGGGTGGATATTTTGGATTTTGTGTAGCACTATAGATTTGATAATGTGGGCAGTTTTGTTGTCGCAGGGAGAATCTATGAATGCAATAATGATGGTTATTGTTTCTGCAGTAAACATTGCCATAAATTGTTGGGGATTTTATTCTTTTGTGAAACTTAGGGAAAAACAAGAAATAAAGCAGATAAAAAGCCGTGCAATGTTTGACAATCACTATAAATCTCTAATATAATTAGGGCATGAAAGCGGTATTTTTTGATTTTGACGGCACATTGTCATACACAAGTTTGAATTTTTGGAAAAAGATGTGGCTTACTCTTGGTTATGATATCAAAGAAGGCTCATATTATAAACAATTGTTCAACGATGCATATGCGGGCAAACTAACACATCAACAATGGTGCGATAAAATTTGTGAAAAATATATCGAAGCAGGAATGTCTCGAGATATGTTATTAGACATTGCAAACACAATTGATTTGATGGATGGCTTTGAAGAAATGGTGACCGAACTCAAAAAGAGAGGTTTCCTACTTTTTATTGTGAGTGGAAATGTCAAAGAGGTTATTCATCACAATCTAAAAAAACATATAAAATTGTTTGATGGAATTTATGCCAATTCTTTTCAATTCAATGAAAAGGGCAAACTTGTTAAAATTGTTGGGACTCCTTATGACAATGAAGGCAAGGCAGATTTAATCAAATTGATGAGCTCTCAAATGAACATTCCAATGAAAAATATTTGGTTTGTAGGCAATGGGTCAAATGACGAATGGGTTTATCAAACTGGATGCAAAACATTGCTTATAAATCCAGAGGGAACAAAGAAACATGATGACACAAATGTGTGGCATCAAACATTAAGAAATGTGACAAACTTAACAAAGATTTTAGATGTAATAAATGATTAATCAAAGGAGATATAAAAAATGCAACTAAGTGCAAAATGTTCAAATTGCAAATGTGATCTAGAAGTTGATAGTGAAGGCTATATTTATTGTCCTGAATGTGGCATAAAATCTAGTGAGCCACTAAGTGGTGCTGCAAAAAAATCAGGCAGCAAATCTAAAAAGACAACCAGCACTAGCAGCAAAAAATCAATAAGTGGTTCTAAAAAGAAAACAGAGAACAGTGCTGAACCATCTTTTACACCAACAGGCGATGCAAAACTTGACAAAAAACTAGAAATTGCTTTCGGTTTTTATAATCAAAGTAAAATAATTGAACTCAAAGCAATCAGTGCATCGATTTTGGCAGAGTGGCCAAACAATGGTTATGCTGCCTATTTGCTTGCTTTTGCACAATATGAAATGATCAAAGAAGATTTTTCTAATTTAAACTATGTAATTGACTCAGAGCTCGAAGCAATTCGTAAGAACTTTGATAAAGCTCTTGAACTTTTAGATCCTTCTGATAAGATTGCAAAAGAAGCAAAGAAGTATTATAAGTTGTTCGCTAGAAACTATCAAAAATATAGTTTTGAATATGTTGAGAAAAGAATCAATAGATATCAAAATGATATTAAGTCAAGAAAAGCCCAAAATGTTTACATCAACAACCCAATTAGTGTATCATCTACTGTTTATCAATATAAGACACCGTTAGAGGATGGAACAACCGAAAAAGTTGTATTTAGCATGTCATCAAATAATGCCATGTTAGATGATGTTATCCAAAAAGACTCTCAGCCAACAATAGATGACGAGCCACAGCAATTTATTTACAAAGATAGATCAATTCTTTTAGGTGACACAAATCCATTTAGATTCCCTGCAGCAAGTGAATCTAAATTTGTAAAAATATGTTTCTGGGTTTTGACATTTTTTGTTGTTATTTATGGCATGGCTCTATATGCAATTTTCTTTAACCCTTCAATTGTCAGTGCCGATGTTTGGGCATCAACATCATACAGCGAACTTATCAATATTGTTGGAGGAGGGTTGCTCCTAATTGCCGGCTGGCTGTTCTGGATCATTTATTATTTTGTTCGAAGATTTGCAAGAGAAAATCTTGTTCAACCACCAGCAATCAAATATATAAGACTTGGCTCAATCATCGCTTTGATTGCTTCATTTATTTTCTTAATCTGGAGAGGGCTTGCTCTTGGAGCAGCATTGGCTTTGCCAGAGCAAATGCCAAACCTTGATATTGCATCAACCAAGACACAGCTTTTGGTGGCTGCAATTATTTTTGCAGTTTGCATCTTGCTTTTGATCATTCTTGGAGTAATTGACAGAACAATTTTCAAAAAGAGTATGCAAGCAATTGAAGTGTTCAACCTAAGAATTTTGCTTCTTTCAATCTCATTCTTGCTTGAAGGTCTATCAATTGTTGTTGTGTTCTTCTCAGGACTTATCACTCTTATTAATTCAGTTAATGTAAGCCTTTTGAATATGATCTTTGATTCAGCAGCTTCTGCTGTTGCACAATATGCAAAAATAGCATTAATTGTTTCAGCAATTGTGTTTGTTGCTAGTTTGGTTTTTGACATTGTTATTTCAAATGTTCAACCTAAGAAAAGAGAACCAGAAATGGAAGAATTTGAAACAACAGAAAAATCATCTGAACCAGTTGACACAATTGTGGAAGACTGTGGAGAATATGTTATAATCAGAAGAGAGTCAGAACAAGTTGCTCTCATCAATAGGGAACAGGCATTGAAAGCCTTGCAAGGTTTATATGATGAATTAAAAGAAGATATGGATAACTTCAACAAAGCAAGTGATCCAATCCAACATATTAAACACGAAAAACTTGGAGTTAGTGATATAAATCGCGACTTGTATTTGTTCTTAAAACAACAAGCAGGCATATAAAAAACAGAGCTTCGGCTCTGTTTTTTTATAACAAGATACAAATTCCTAAGTTTAAATAAAATGCATAAATAAGCCACAAAACATAAATGCAAAAAATTGTGCCTGAAGCAATGTTTGCAACAAAATATCTCCATGTTGTGATTATTGCTAAAATTAAAATTATTGCTAACCACACACAGGCGAAAATTGGCATGCTTAGTCTAAAAAAGAATAGTGGCCAAGTTATGTTGAATGCCATGTGGATAAAGTAAAGTATAAGGTTGAATTTGCGATCCTTTGCTGTGATTTGTTTGTCTCGCCACATGCAAAAGGTTGCAATACCAATTGCGAGATATATTACAATCCATGCAATGGTAAAAAACAAGGATGGAGCAGTTAGTGGTGGAAGGCTATAATTATTAAAGTCAAACATTTTTCCACCGAGTAGTGATGCAATTCCACCAAGAGCAAGAGTACCTCCAATAAAATAAATAGCATCTAACCACCAGTGATGAGTTGCTGGTTGTTTTGCTTTTGGATTTTTTTTGTCATCAAGTTTTTCAGCATTGTTTGGTTCACTTTCTTGCATATTTGCAGGTTTTATTTTTGCACTTTTGCTGTTGTCATGATTAACTTGCTTGGCCACAGTTTCAGGTTTATTGTGGCTTGCTTGCTTTGCTAACTGACTTGCAGTCTTATGATTTTTGTTTGTTTTTGATTTATTATTTGCCATATTAATTCTCCGATATATTTATATCATTTACCAAAAGAACAAAAATATTCAACAAAATAAAAATCAGCAATTCGCTGGTTTAATTTTTCCATAAAGATATTCTTATTAGTTGTGCATTAAACAAAAGTTATGATACAATAAATATGTATTCTTTGCAAACATGAATATATGTCGCAAAGAATGAGAGGGAGGTAATATGTCTTTTAATGATTGGCTTTTTAGCACTGCAGAATGTCCAAGGTTCGAAAATCCAGGAGTAAATGGTCGCTGGGGATTGCTTCATATTATAACAATGTTATTATGTGCAGCCTTTATTGTTGGATTTTGGTTGATTGTGAAAAAATGTAAAAACAAGGAGAAAGCAAGAAAAGCGATCATTATTAGCTTAGTTTCATTGATTTTATTTTTTGAAATAATGATCAGAGTTGTTCATTTCACAAACTTTAGTTCTTTAGGAACATTAACTTTTGAAAGAGCATTATGGATTTTAATTCCAAGGCCATGGTGTGCAGTTTCTTGTTGGGCATTGATGATTTCTTTGATTGTTAACAAAAAATTCTTTTATAACTTTGCCAGTATGTCAGCACTTCTTTGTTCAGTTTTGTTCTTTATTTGTCCTGGAGTAGGGTTCAATAACAAATATATTCTATTCCAAAATGTATATTCAATTGTCACTCATGCTTTGTTGCTTGTCACATCTGTCACACTAATCACATTAAAATTTACAGATTTTAGATATAAAACAATTTGGAAAGAACTTATTTGCTTCTTGGTAATCTATCTATATTCATTTATTATTGTGTTTGCACTCAAACTAGAATCAGATCCATTCTATTATATGCCAAATGGCGATATTCAAGCTGGAATTTTGCACATTAGTTATGGATTATATTTGTTTTTGTATATCTTATTTATAACCATTTATATCAATTTGTTCTACTTAATCAACGACAGACAAAATGTTAAAAAACTTTTCAATAAAAACAAACAAACAATAGAAAAATAGATTATTGGTTATACTCAGAATTTTAAGAAATAAGAATCAGGAGAATGATTATATGAAAAAGAAATTTATTATGTTCTTATTGGCTATATTGTTTATAGTTCCAAGTGCTTTTTTGCTAACGGCATGTAGTCAAGAAGAACCAATATTTAATGGATATAAGGTTTATATCAATGGAACAAAAACTGATGAATTTAGTTGCACCAGTGGAGAAACTGCAATAACTGCAGAAAATGTTTCTGTAAAAACTGATTGGACTGATGAAAGTCTAAATACTGAACTTCCATTAAGTGACTTTGAAATTAGTGTAGAGTGGAGAAATCAATTTAATTCTCAGGAAACAACATTTCCTGCCTTTTGGACAAATGGCACAGGTTCCACAACTAACGACTATGCTACAACATATAATTTTACACTAACATTAAAAAGTGATAGTGTATGGCAAACGACTTTTAGTGTGATTATTTCACCTATAATAGTTTCTAATTGTAGAGTTCGCATTTTTGATGGTGTGGAATATAAATATTCTGTAGAAATGGTGTGGGGACACAACGATAGAGAATCTGACCCAGAAAAACATTTTAGATTTGACATTGAAAACTTAGATGAAGGATATGACCAACAAGAGCATATACAATGGGCAGTCATTGAAAAGAACACCTATGAATCTTTAGAAACACCAGAGCAGCAAAAAGACTTTATAACTGCTAGCGAAGCTTTTTCAACTGGACAAATATATCAGCATTACACACCAGGAACATATTATGTTTTTGCTTATGTTCCAGATTGGAATAATCACAACTATGGTTTGTATGGCGATGGTAAAATATATAATTATGCAACATTAACAATCAAACCGATAGAACTTGTTCAAACACCTGAAACTCATGTATTGTCACACAGTGAATCTAAGTCATCTGATTTTACATATTTTAGTTTTGACACAACTAGTGAATTAACTGCGAATATAGACTACGATTATTCACAAGCCATTTTTACACAACCATATGCATATGTAGATGGTTGTTGGACAGTCTTGGACAAACATGAGTCTAATGGATATGAAAAATCAATCAAAGTTCATGCTGTTTTAACTGCTGATGGATACAAATTAGTTGACTTAAAAGATATTGAAACAAGTTTACATGAGTGGGTGTTCATTAATGATGACGGTTCGCAAGGTGATGATGTGACCGACAATTCTGCAATTGTGTTGATTGATTATAAAGACCTTGCAAAATATAAAACCATAAATAGTATTACTATTCCAACCTATTATATGGCAGAAGATGTAAGTTTACAGGGCATACAGCTTGATTGCTCTCAGCTTTACAGAACTGAAATCACAATCTGGAAACATGCTGTTAATCCTATTCCAAATGTTGATATTGGAGGTGGTGATGCAAACACCAATAAATTTATCACTGGTCATAACACATTTGAGTTTATATATGGAGATCAAGTTAAAATAGGTGATCATGAGGTTTGGGATACACAACAAATTATGCGAAGTGTTCTTGATATTTCATCAAGAAATTGTTATTATTTTGAAGGCTTTGATCAAACAGAGCCATCTGATGAGCCATATTATGGTTATATCAAATTAAATAGTCCACACTTCAGATGGAGACTTGATGGAGTAAATTATACATCAGATCCATTGGTTATCACATACTATATTCATCCAGCAGAAGCTTAAATATTTTTAATTTTTTCAAACAAAACAAAAAAACCTATTAGGTGAGCTAATAGGTTTTTTTGTTTGTCATTTATTCCTTAAAATTTGAATTCAACACTGTTAGATCTGTCAAACAAATCAAGAAGTGCTTTTTGGGTGTCTTTTTTGCCTGTCACAATGTCGTTAACTGTTTGGGTGATTGGAAGTTCAACACCAACTTCTTCAGCAAGTTTCAAAAGTGCACCACTGGTTTTCACACCTTCAGCAAGTTTATCAAAATATTCGTGTTTAACAAACAATTCACCAAACTTTCTGTTATGGCTAAATGGGCTAAATAGGGTGGCTTCATAGTCTCCAAGGTGGCATAAACCATAAGCACTCATTTTATTTCCGCCAGCTGCATCAATAAGTTTTGCAATTTCGTAAGTTCCTCTTGCCATCAATGCACCTTTAAGAGATTCATAGCCAAGTCCATCAAGCATTCCGGCAGCAATGCCAATAACATTTTTTGCAGCTGCACCAATTTCTGTTCCAACAATGTCATTCGCTTGATAATACTTAATTAAGTCTGACTTAAAGTTGTTCACAAGTTCGCTAGCAAGAGCAGGGTTATATGAGTCAATAACCATAACACCAGGAATTTCATTTGTGAAGGCTTGAATGTGTCCAGGTCCAACCCAAACAGCAATATTATTTTTGTCAACACCACATTCAATCAACACTTGACTGAGTCTTTCGCCAGTGCTTTCTTCAATACCTTTCATGCAAAGAACATATCTTTTGCTATTAAAGTTTGGCAATTTATTAACTTTATTCATAAGTTCTCTTAAACTTTGAGAAGATATGGAAATAATAATTGTGTCATTTTTGTCAACTGCATAAGCAAGATCTGTTGTTAGTTCAATAGAGTCGGGAAATGTCACATAATTATTTTTTCTTGTTGCAAAAAAGTTTGTCACATAAGGATCAGTTTCAAGACCCCAAGTTGTCACGGTGTGTTTGTTTCTGTTTAGATACCATGCAATAAAAGATCCCCATCTTCCACAGCCCAAAATGGTAATTTTCATAAATGTTCTCCTTAAAATAGTAGTATTTATAGTTTAGCAGCATTTTGGCAAAAAGTAAAACACTTTTAATTGGTTTGCAATTGACAATAATTATTAAATATTGTATTATTTATTAGTAATTAAGATAGGTTAATAGGAGTTATTATGATTAGTGTAAATAATGTTAGACTTCAATTTGGAGGTAGAGTTCTTTTTGATGAAGTTAACTTAAAGTTTTCAAAAGGTAATTGCTACGGAATCATTGGAGCAAATGGGGCTGGAAAATCTACATTTTTGAAACTTTTGTCTGGACAAATTGAGCCAAGCAGTGGAGATATTGTTATTGACAAAGGTGAAAGAATGAGTGTTCTTGCTCAAAACCAAAATGCATATGACGACCTAACTGTTTTGGAAACAGTTTTGGGTGGCTATGGCAGACTTGTTGAGATTATGCATAAAAGAGATGAACTTTATGCAAAAGAAGATTTCTCAGATGAAGATGGTGTTTTGGCTGGCGAACTAGAGAATGAATTTTTGGAAATGGGTGGTTGGGAAGCCGAAGGCGAGGCTCAAACACTTCTTCAAAATTTGGGTATTAAACCAGACTTCTTTTATGTTCTGATGGCAGATATGGAACCAAAACAAAAAGTCAAAGTTTTGCTTGCAAGAGCATTATTCATGAATCCTGACATTTTGGTTCTGGACGAACCAACAAACAACCTTGATGCAAAAACAGTTAACTGGCTAGTAAACTATTTGCTAGACTTTCCAAACACAGTTATTGTTGTTTCTCACAACAGATATTTCCTAAACAAAATCTGCACTCACATTTGCGATGTGGACTATGGCAAAATCAACATGTATGTGGGCAACTACGACTTCTGGTATGAAACGAGCCAACTTCTTGCTCGTCAAGCAAAAGAACAAAACAAAAAAGCTGAACAAAGAGCTAAAGAATTGCAAGAATTTATTGCAAGATTTGCTGCTAATGCCAGCAAGAGCAAACAAGCAACAAGCAGAAAGAAAGAACTTGAAAAACTTGAGTTTGTTGACATCAAGCCATCAAGCAGAAAATATCCATATATTGATTTCCGTCCAGAGAGAGAAATTGGCAACGAAGTTTTGAAGGTTGAAGGCCTAACAAAAGAAGGATTCTTTGAAAATGTTTCTTTCACTGTAAACAGAACAGACAAAATTGCATTTTTGAGTGACAAAGCAAATGATGTCACAATGCTATTCAAAATTTTGGTTGGCGAAGAAAAACCAGACAAGGGTAGAATCACTTGGGGCAACACTGCAAAAGTTAGTTATTTGCCAGAAAATAACGAAAAATATTTTGCAAATTGTGATTTGAATTTGATGGAGTGGTTAAGTCAATTCAGCAAAGAAAAAGATGTCACATATCTTCGTAGCTGGCTCGGAAGAATGCTATTCACTGGCGAAGAAGGCATGAAAAAAGCAAAAGTTATCAGCGGTGGTGAAAGAGTTCGCTGCATGATGGCAAAAGCCATGCTAACAGCAGGAAATGTCCTAATTTTGGACGAACCAACCAACCACTTAGACCTAGAAAGTATCACAGCATTAAACAAAGGTATGATCAACTATAAGTCACCAATGTTGTTCACTAGTCAAGACCACGAAATTTTGCAAACCGTTGCAAACAGAATCATTGTCATCAACGGAAAGAAAACCTTTGATAAAGAATGCACATACAACGAATATCTTGGCATTGATTAATTTATTGATAAAAAAGACAAAACGAACCAACAACCACCCAGCACAAATAGCTGCCAAGGGTGGTTGTTTATTCGGTGTTGAAATCTAAAAAAATTTATAAAATTTAACAAAATTTGTTGACATTCATGCTTGGTTAGTGTATATTAGTCGAGTAGCCGGTTAACATCGGGGTGTAGCTCAGTTTGGCTAGAGCGCGCGTTTTGGGTACGTGA
>JAZNPU010000085.1:0-1915 GCA_045589795.1 Clostridia bacterium | reverse complement strand
TGCTCTTGAACTAATTGTTGGTCTTAAAACATTGAGTTTATCCATAGAATTAAAATACATATTTTCATATTTATATGCAATTGCATATGGATCAGCATTTTCAAGCCTTGCTTGTTTTGCAAGTTTGTCTTCTCCGTCGTCGCCATCACCAACTAAGTGTCCAACATCTGTGATATTTTGAACATATTTAACCTTGAATCCACTAAATTCAAAATATCTACGAACAGTGTCAAAATTTACATAGGTTCTTGCATGACCTACATGAGAAGGACCATAAACAGTTGGTCCACAAACATACATCAATACAACGCCTTTGTTCAAAGGAATAAATTCTTGTTTTGTTTTTGTTAATGAATTATAAATTTTAATAGCCATAAAATCTCCTAGAAAAATAAAAATAGCAAACGGCTGAACCATTTGCTATAAAATATGCAAGCAAATAATAGCCGAAATCAGCTTTAGACGATTATTTTTTGCAACAACATGTTTTCATGGTTTAATTATATCTTTATTATTATATTTTGTCAATTATAAAACAACAATCGCTTATAAACTTCTGGCAAGATTATAAGCTTGTTTTACTGCAACAAACACTTTTCCACATTTTTGACTGTCTCCAATGTTATAAACTTCTGGAGCAATTTGTTGTTTATATGCTTGTTTATAAAGTTCGTTTTCACTGCGAGTTCCTGCAGCAAACACAACAATGTCTGCTTCAACGGCAACAGCTTTGTATTTTTGATGTATTTTTCTTGCAAGAGGATTCACTACATTTGTTGGTAAAATTGGTTCCCATGTGTTATATGGATTTGGCACACTCTTGTGGATATTTGCTAGAATATTTACATAACCCTCTTCAATCTTTTGAACTTTGCAGCAGTTATATGCTTTTACACCAATTTTTTCAAGATAGTGCAAAATATGTCCTCTGTTAGCTGTGCATGTGTGAGTCATAAGTGTTGGAGCACTTTCAAGAAGAGTCACTTTTTTGTTTTTTTCATATGCTAGCATATATGCTAGTTCACAACCACTATCTCCAGCACCAATAATTGCAACAGATTTTGCCCCTCTAAAAATTTCTGGTTGAGCCAAAGCTTCAGTCACAGTGAATACATGAGGCAACACTGCACCATCAATATTGAGTCCTTTACAATATGAACCAGTAGCAAAAATAACAGTGTCATAGTTGCCCTTTTTTAGATTGTCAATTGTGGCCAAAGATGACAAATAAAGCTTGAAATTTGGGCTATTTTTTAACTCTTCAACAACAGTTGTTAAATAGTCCACATAATTCCTTAGTTCATACTTAAACTTTGGTTTTGCGGCTAAATTTAACATTCCACCAATCTTATTGTCTTTTTCAAACAAATCAACTTTATGTCCTCTTTTTATCAAGGTTTGAGCTGCAACAACACCGGCTGGTCCTGCCCCAACCACTGCTATTTTCTTTTGAACACTGGCTGGCTCAACAATATCAACATCTTCAAAACCAGTTCTTGGATTAACAGCACATTGAGGATGTCCACCCTCTAGAAATTCTTTGATACATGCTTCGTGACAACCAATGCAAGGGGTTATGTTTTTTACATCTCCCTTATAAGCCTTGTTTGCCCAATTTGGATCAGCCAATAGCGGACGAGCAAGCATAACCATGTCTGCCTTTTCGTCTCTAAGCACTTTTTCAGCCAAGTCTGGGTATCCAAGTTTTCCAACTGCAACAACAGCAACCTTTTGGCCAGCATTGGATAAAATATTGTTTTTCTCAAAATGTTTTTTAGCAATTTCTGCAATGTCAACAAAACAACCACTAGGCATTGTTGCTGGTGGATGTGGCAACCACCAGTTGTCATAACAACCAAGGTCAACATCAAACATGTCAACCCCTGCTTTAACCAACTTCTCCATATATTTCAAG
>JAZNPU010000084.1:0-9673 GCA_045589795.1 Clostridia bacterium | reverse complement strand
TACGATCCGACTTACAGAAAAAAGTTCTAAATTCATCAACGGAATTTTGGCTAAGCAGAAAAAATAATCATGGAATTAATTAAGTTAAACATCACACAACTTAATACGATTATCAAACGCATTATCGATGCTGAAGAATTTTTACAAACCATATGTGTATATGGCGAAGTTTCAAACTTCAAAATTTCAGCCGGTAATGCTTATTTTGATATTAAAGAAACTGGTTCTCAACTTGCTTGTGTTAAGTTTGGTGCATATGATTTAGATATTCACAATGGCGACATGGTGTTGCTTTATGGAAAACTTAATTATTATGTAAAAACGGGCAAGATGAGTTTTGTTGCAAGCAAAATTGAACCATATGGCCTAGGTGAGCTTTATAAGAAATATTTGGTATTGAAAGAATCTTTGTCACAAGAGGGTTTGTTTGATGAACGATTCAAAAAGCAATTACCAAAATTTTCTAGCAAAGTTGGCATCATAACTAGCGAAACAGGGGCCGTTATCAGAGATATTGTTCATGTTGCCAAAAAGAAAAATCCATACACTGACATCATTGTTTTTCCAGCAAGGGTTCAAGGCACTAATGCAGAAGATGAAATTATTGCAGGACTTAGATATTTTGAATTGTCTGATGTTGATGTTGTTATCATTGCAAGGGGTGGCGGTTCGTTTGAAGACATGGCACCTTTCAACACTGAAAAATTAGTAAGGGAAATTTTTGTTTGCAAAAAGCCAATTATTTCAGCAGTTGGTCACGAAACAGACTTTTCGCTAACTGACTTTGTTGCAGATATGCGAGCTCCAACACCAAGTGTTGCGGGAGAATTAGCATTTTTTGATTTTCAAAAAACTGTTGATGACCTAAATCTTTATATTCAAAGTATTATTTCATCGTCTAAAAATTTCATTGAAGATAAACAAAGAACGGTTGTTGATGTTTGTCAAGATATTGCACAAAGTTTTCAAATGCAAACCCAAAGAGAGGGGATGTCTTTGCAGGTTGCAATCAATGGAATTAATACCAATTTTGAAAAACTGATTGATCAAAAATCTGCAGACTTAGATAAACTCCTTTTAACAATTGAAAAATCTAACCCAATGAACATTTTGAGAAGTGGTTATGCAGTGGTTAAAAAAGAAAATAAAAACATTTCATCTGTTGATGAAGTTAATGTAAACGATAGCTTAAAAATTCTATTGGCTGATGGTGTAATTGATGCCAAAGTGACAAATAAGGAGAGTAAATTATGACATACGAACAAGCTTATGAAAGATTGATAGAAATTGCTAATAAATTGCAATCAGGAAACCTTTCTCTTGATCAAGCAGAGAGATTGTTTGAAGAATCAATTTCGCTAAGCAAATTTTGCTTGGAACAACTCAAAAAAACACAAGGTAAAATTTTAGTTTTCAAGGGAGAGTTGGAGGAACTTAAACCTTTGTCTGAATAATAAGGAGGTGCGAAAATGCTCAATAGCATCAGCATAAAAAATGTTGCACTCATAAATGATATCACAATAACCCTTGGAAAGGGATTAAATGTCATCACTGGTGAAACGGGTGCAGGAAAAAGTTTGGTTATTGGCTCAATTTCTTTACTTTTGGGCGACAAGGCTGACCGAACACTTATAAGCTACGATAAAGATTATGCTTTTGTTGAGGCCGTTTTTTTCACAGAAAATCCCGTTGTTTTTAGCCTTATGGAATCCTTTGGATTAGAAAAAGAATCAACCATTGTTGTTTCTAGAAAAATTTACAAAGAAGGCAAAAATGAATGCCGAGTTAACGGCAAAACATTCACCTTGTCAATGCTTAAAAAACTTATGGCACCGTTAATGGATTTGCATGGTCAATTTGAGCATCAGTCAATCTTAGACAATAAAAATCAATTGTTTATTATTGATGGAATTGGTGGCAAAACCGTTGCAGACCTAAGAACTCAATTTGAATCATTGTTTGCTGATTATCAACAAGTGAATAAAGAACTCGAATCATTCACAGAAGATGATGCTCAAAGAAATAGATTGATTGATTTATATGATTTTCAAATTAATGAAATCACCGAAGCAAACTTTGTTGAAGGTGAAGAAGAAAAATTAAAAGAATATAGACAAAAGGTCATCAATCAAGAAAAAATTGCTGGAACACTAGAAAATGCATACCAACTTGCTGAATATGGTCAAGCTTCGTCTGGTGGGGTTTTGGAAAACATTTCAAAACTTATGGGATTGATTTCATCTATCAAACAATACAATCAATCTTTTGATGAAATCTATGAAAGACTCAATAGTTCAAAGATTGAAATTTCAGACATTATAGATAGCATTGCAGAGCAAAAAGATGGACTTGATTTTGATGAATATGAAGCAAAAATAAACGAAGAACGACTCGATCTTTTAAGCTCGTTTAAGAAAAAATACGGCAAAGATATTTCGCAAATCAATGAATATCTAGAAAAAATCACTACTGAATGCAATCGCTTAAAAAATAGTGAGCAATATATTTCTGAACTAAAAATCAAAAAACAAAACTTGATTTCAAAATTGCAAAAAATTGGTAAACTTTTAACAGATGCTCGAAAAGTGGTGTCAAAACAATTAGAAGAAAAAATCCATCAAGAATTGGCTGATTTGGCAATGAAAAACACCAAGTTTATTATCGAGTTTTCTGAAGTAGACATTAATCAGGCAGATAGTTCTGGTTTAGATAAAGTTGAATATATGTTCTCTGCCAATGCTGGGCAACCTCCAAAACCACTAAACAAGATCATCAGTGGTGGAGAAATGAGCAGATTTATGCTTGCTGTCAAAAACATTACCTCAGATATTGAAAGCATTGACACAATGATTTTTGACGAAATCGACACAGGAGTAAGTGGTTTTGTTGCAGAAGAATTGGCAAAAAAACTTTTGACAATTGGCACAACAAAACAAGTAGTTTGTGTTTCGCACCTTTCTCAAGTTGCAAGCTATGCAACTCATCATTATTATATAAACAAAAAGGTCGAAAATGGAAAAACTTCAACATATATCAAGCAGCTGACGGAGGAAGAAAGAATCAACGAAGTTGCAAGACTAATTGGTGGCACAATATCTCAACATTCAATCGATCATGCAAAATTTATGAGAGAAAATCGACAAAATTTCCTAAAAACATTAAATTAAAAATACATACTTTATATAAAAATTAAGAAAACTACTTATAACGGAGTAGTTTTTTTGTGACAAAAAATAAGTTTCATAAATATTTGATTCAACCATTAAAAATATTGGTTTGTTTTTTATGTGTTATAATTTGCAGCTCTTCATCAATTTCTTTTTCACAGAATTATGCTTCAGCTAGCATAAAAGATTTCATTCAAAATCTATTTGGTGTTTCGACTAATCAAGAAACCGCAAATCAAATGCCCAATGTTTATGTTGGGGGAATTCCTTTGGGATTCACTCTTGATTGTGCTGGGGTGGTGGTCATTGCTGTTGGTCAGGTTCACACAACTGATGGAACCAAAAACACCATAACAGAAGGTTATATTCAACCTGGAGATGTTATAACAAAAATAAACAACAAAGATATTTTATCAGCTAAAACAATCGAAGATGAAATGGTTGCCCAATCCGTAAGAAATCAAGAAGTTGTTGTTGATATATCCGGTGAGGGATTTGAGGTCAGAACGGCCAAACTTTTGCCCCAGAAAGATGTTATAACAAACAAATTTAAGCTTGGACTTTGGGTTAGAGATAATTCTGCTGGAGTAGGCACCTTAACATATATAAGGGAAGATAACTTAAGATTCGGAGCTCTTGGTCACCAAGTTAGTGATGTCGACACAAATCGTGTTTTGCCTCTTCGTAGTGGAAATATATACAAGTGTAATATTATTTCTGTTGCCCCAAGTCAAAAAGGCACGGCTGGAGAGCTAAAAGGATTGTTTCTAAAAAATGGAACAGTTGTTGGTTCTGTCGACAAAAACAATCAATGCGGTGTGTTTGGAAGTGCTGATGAGTCACTCACAAGGGTCTTAAATAAAAAGATGCCAGTTGCAGAAAAGTCACAAGTAAAAACTGGCAGAGCTACCATTTTGTGTTGCACGGCTGGTTCAGAAACCAAAGAATATCAAATAGAAATAATCAAGGCAACACGATTTAGTAAAGAGGATAACAAAAGTATGATTATTAGAATAATCGACAAAGAGTTGATTAGCAAAACGGGTGGCATTGTTCAAGGCATGAGTGGAAGTCCAATAATTCAAAATGGAATGTTGGTTGGGGCTGTCACACATGTGTTTGTGAGTGATCCAACTAAAGGCTACGGAATATATGCTGAAACAATGATAAACAACGATTAATTCAAAAATATTCAAAATTATTCAAAAATAATTGATTTTTGAATTTGTATTTTGTAAAATGTGTTTATGAACAAAAGAAAAACTATATATTGTTTAACAAAAGAACAACTCAAAACCCCGGGTTGTTTTGATTCTTTTTGGAATAAATATAAAGTGGTTGGAGTAAAAAATGATGTCAAATTGTTCTTTGCAATGCCACAAAATAGTATTGATTATTTAATCATATATAATCCGCAGAAATTCATTCACAAACTTGACAAATGTTTAATTGAATATCTCAAACATGTTTTCAAAAGAATAGTTGTTGTTTCTTCACTTAAAATCCATATTCTTAAGGATTATACATTTGTTCCTTATGATTTGGTTAAGGACAATCTCAAAGACATAATTTCTGTCGCTAATTGCTGCGAACAAAGTTTTAACTATGCATATAGTCATTACCACAAAGTATGCACAGCTATTCTAACAGAATTAGGATTTAATATTAAGCATAAAGCATTTGAATATATTGTCAAAGGTTCATATTTGTCAATTTTATTTAACGGCAAAGTTAACATATATAGCGACATATATTCCAAATTAGCAACAGAACATAACACAACTGTTGAGGCGGTAGAAAGAGCTGTGAGAAATGCGATCAACAAAGCCAAAGCAGTAAACAAAGAAGCCTATAATGGATTATTGCAATTAAGCAATAAGAAGTTCTTAATTAATCTAAACAAACATTTAGTTAAATTGCTGTAAAAATTATCTTCGCAAATGAATATAGTATATTATGGCAAATAAGACAATCAATTATGTGTTTTCACGGTTTTTTGAACAAATTTCAAAAAATAAGCAAGTGCTAATCTGGGCGGCAATTTCATGCATTATTGGAGTGTCGTTTGGAATAATTTTGTTATATGGTGAAAAAAGTTATCTTGGGCTTATTTCAACAAGCAATCAAAACATGCTAGGTTATATTTCAGGCAAGGCAGAAATTTTCAAATTGTTTTTCAGTAGGCTATCTATCGGAATGTTTTCTTGTTTGGTTTTGTTTTTGGTTTGTCTGCATCATTATTCATCATTTCTAGGTTTTTTATATTTAGCATATCAAAGTGCAATTTGCACAATTGCATGTGGAACATTAATATCATATCAAGGGCTATCAGCAATCATAAATTCAATATTTTTAATCATTCCGTCCAACATAATTTTATTGTCTTTGCTTGCAATATATTTTTCAATTTTATTCGATCGAGCGAAGCTTCAATACAAGTATTCATACACCTTCCAACATAGCTTTCACTCTCAAAATAATTTGCAAAACATATTAGTATGTATTGCTTTAATATTTTTGCTATATGTTGTTGTAGGAATTGTTATACCTTTGGTTATTAAGGGTATTTATTTGATTTATTATTAATTTTATACATAAAAGAACAAATATTGCAGATAATAAGGCAAAAGGAGTGCTTTTTATTATGAAAAAGTTAACAAAAATCGCAATATTTTGTTTTATTATGTTGTTTTTATTTAATATTTGCCCAATATATGCAAATAAAATATTTGTAGCCGGGTTGGAAAAAGAGGAGTTGTCCATAAGTGCCAAGGCTGCATATTTAATTGATGCAAAAACAGGAACAGTGGTTTATAGCAAAAATGAGAACCAAAGATTGCCCATTGCCAGCATGACAAAACTTTGCACTTTGGCAGTTATTTTTCAGCATCTAAACGATGGCTCTGTTAAGCAAACAGACATGGTGACTGTTAGTCAAAATGCAGCAGACACAGAAGGCTCATCAGCCTTTCTTGATGCAGCAAGTCAATATTCGGTTGCAGACTTAATCAAAACAATAGTGATGGTTTCTGCAAATGATAGTTGTGTTGCAATGGCAGAGCATCTTTGCGGATCGGAAGATTTGTTTGTCAAACAAATGAACAAAATAGTTAAATCATTAAACTTGCAAAACACAAACTTTACAAATTCAACTGGACTTCCAGACGAAAATCATTTTTCTTCAGCAAAAGATATTGCCAAAATTTATCAAACAGTTTGTGAAAATTCTTTATATAAACAATACTCAAAAATTTGGATGGAAGACTTTATCCACCCAAGCGGCAGAAAAACTGGTCTTGTAAACACAAATAGACTCATTAAAACTTATGATGGCTGTGACAGTGGGAAAACAGGTCACACCAAAGAGGCTCAATATTGCTTAACTGCTTCTGCAACAAGGGCAGGAACAAGATTAATTTCTGTCATTATTGGTGCTCCAGACAGCAAAACAAGATTTGCTCAAACTCAACAAATGTTCAATTATGGTTTTGCAAATTTTGAAACCAAAACAATTGTTGACTCATCTGTTGCTCAAGCAGAAATAAGCATCAAAGGTGCAACAACAAAAAGTTTGCAAGCATTCATCAAAGAAGATTATGTCACTTTTTCCAAAAAAGGCGAGCAATCAAACTTAAAAGCTCATGTCATAACAAATGAACTTGCTGCTCCTGTTAAGGAAGGTGATGTTGTTGGAAAGTTGTTGATTTTAGATCAAAACAATATTGTTATGGACGAACTTGATTTAATTTCAAATCAAACTGTCGAAAAAATTAAGTTTAATCAAATTTTGGATAACATTTTCAATCATTGGTAAAAAGATCTGGTTTAGTAGGGCACTTTTTTCAAAACTTTATAAACTCAAAAATAAATTTACACTTTGCTTAAATATAATTATAATATTAACCATGCTAGAATATTTTTTGTATTTTGTTGCATTTCTTAGTGCATTGTTAGTTGCTTTGCCTGTTCACGAATGGGCTCATGCTTTTGTTGCATACAAAAATGGCGACCCAACTGCAAAAACACTAGGCAGAATGACATTAGCTCCTTTGGCACACATTGATCTTTGGGGCTTTTTCTGCTTGATTTTTTTAGGATTTGGTTGGGCAAAACCTGTTCCTGTTGATTTGAGAAATTTCAAAAATGCCAAAAAGAGCAACTTTTGGGTGTCAATTGCAGGAATTCTTGCAAATTTTATCACTGGAATAATTTTTATAATTATTTCAAGTGCACTAAACACTTTTGTTCCAGATTATGCAATCAGCTGGGGCCATTACGGCTACATGCTCAGTATTTTCTTGGAAACAGTTATTTCCTTTAACTTTGTATTGGCATTTTTCAATTTGTTGCCAATATATCCTTTAGACGGTTTCAGAATTGTTGAAAATTTCACAAAGCCAAACAATGGTTTTATCAATTTTATGAGAAAATACTCAAACATAATTTTGATTGTGTTGATTGTGTTCACTTATGTGATTGATGTATATTTATCTTTCACAGCAGGCAATCTTGTAAATATCATAACAAACTTTTTCAATTGGCTATTTGCCTTGATGGTGTAAGGAGGGCTCATGGACGAAGAACAAATTTTACAACAAACAGAAGCTCTGCAAGAACCACAACAAGAAATCAACTATTTTGGTGTCAAACTTGACAAGATGGGCGAACAAATTTTGGAGAATGCAGAAGAAAATGATGCATACAAATTCCAACTTGAAAACTTTGATGGCCCACTAGATTTGTTGTTGCACTTAATCAAAGTTGCAAAGGTAGATATCCGTGATATATTCATTTCAAAAATCACAGAACAATATATGAGATATATGGACGACATTGACAATATTGATGTCGACAAAGCAGCAGAGTTTATTTCAATGGCTGCAACACTTTTAGAAATCAAAAGCAAAAAATTGCTTCCAAAACCTGTAGAAACAGTTATCGACGAAGAAGACCCAGAACAAAGATTAATCAGACAAATAGAAGAGTATAAACTTTTCAAAGAGACGGCAGAAAAGCTAAAAGCAATTGAAGATGTCGACAGACTATACAAAGCTCCAGATGATTCAGTTGGCGATTATCGTTATGAGCTTCCAGAAAAACTCAGTTTGAAACTTTTAACAGAAGCCTTTTATAAGCTTTTGCAAAAGCAAACAATCAAATCACAAGAAATTACTGAAAGAAACATTGTCAAAGACAGATTCACAGTTGCTCAAAAAATTGCACAAATCAAGGACGATTTAATTTCTCGCAAAAGATTTAAGTTCAGCGAGTTGTTTGAATCAGACTATAGCAAGAGCGAAATAATCAACACATTCTTGGCTTTACTTGAATTGTTAAAAGGTCAGTTTATAACCGCCACCCAAACATCAGTTTATGGCGACATAGAAATATTCAAAAAAGAAGAAGATAAAGAGTAGTATGGAAAATTTAGAACAAGTTTTAGAAAGTTTATTGTTTGTTGCTGGAGAAGCTGTTGCTATTGCTGATATCACAACCAAACTCGATGTCAGCAAAGCTGAAGTTGAAAAAGCTGCAAAAAACTTACAAGAAAAATATAATCAAGATTGTGGGATCAATCTTTTGATTTTCAATGGCAAATTGCAATTTTCATCAAATCCAAGATTCGCTGACCCTGTCAGTGTTGTAATCAACCCAATCAGACAAAGAAACTTAACAAAAGCAACAATGGAAACAGCATCAATTGTTGCATACAAACAACCCATCACTCGTGCAGAAATTGAAGAGATTCGTGGAGTAGGGTGCGACTATGCAATCAATATTTTGCTTGAACATAAACTCATTGAAATTGTTGGAAGAAAAGACACTGTTGGTCACCCAGCTTTGTTTGGCACAACTGATGAATTTCTTAAGAGATTTGATATCTCTAGTCTAGATGAATTGCCAGACTACAATCAAATGCTTGCTGATATTAAGAAAATTCATGAAAAACAAGATGATGGAAGTTTATATAATAATTTCACAATCACTGGCGAAACCGAGAGACAAGTTGATGAAAAACTAACCGAATTAGCAAAACTTGCCAAAGAAGAACAACCTGAGCAAGAAGACCTTGATGAATTTGTTGATGCAAACCTCGATAGCGACGATATGTTATAAAATCAAGTAGCCTCATGGCTACTTTTTTTGTGCATAAAAATAAGGTTTATTGCAAACAAATAAGATATGAAATCTTATTGGTGGATATTTTTGATTATTGCTGCAATATTTATTCTTTTTGTTCTGACAAAAAAAATAAAAATCAACTTCAAATTTCATGTAAACTTAATTAACTTAAAAAGTTATTATTCCGCCAAGGTTTTGTTCATAAAAGTGCTGTGTGGCACAACATATATCGAAGATGACAATCTTATAATCCAAAACACCCACAATATGATTTATTCTTCAGAAAAAGATTCTGACAAGCAAATGATAGCTTTAATGAATATAACAAAAAAGATTATTCCATCAACTGCACAAATATATTTTTGTGGAAAGTCGGATCGTAG
>JAZNPU010000083.1:0-1897 GCA_045589795.1 Clostridia bacterium | reverse complement strand
TTATTTGGGATCAAGAATTCATTCAAAACATGAACTGAAATTAAAACTTATCAAAAAAGGCTTTTCGCAAGATGCAATTTTTGGAGCTATCAAAAAATTAGAAGAATATGGCTATGTTTCAGATAAGTCGTTTGCTCAAATATATGTCAATCAAAATGCAAAAAGCAGCAAGAAAATGTTGATATCAAAACTTTTAGAAAAGGGTGTTGACAAGCAAACGATTTTGGAAGTTCTGGAAGAAAGAACAGACGAACAAGAATTAACAAATGCAACTGTGCTTTTGGAAAAATATTTCAAAAATAAAAACATTCAAGAATCAAAGCCTAAGGCTTTTGCATATTTATTAAGAAAAGGTTTTGATTATTCAACAGCGGCAAAAGCTATGAGCAAAATAACAAATGAAGATATCTTTTTGGAGGACTAAAAATGATTGGTATTGATGTAATTAAAGTTTCAAGGGTTGTTGAAGCAAACAAAAATGATAGGTTTATTAAAAGGGTTTTGACTGATAATGAATATCAATATTTACAAAAAAAGAGCACTGTTAGAAACAATGAATTCAGTGAATATGAATATTCATTAGCAGGATTGTGGGCAGCAAAAGAAGCAATTTTGAAGGCTTTGCAAATTGGAATTGTTGAAAATTTGAAACAAGTTGAAGTTTTGCATGCAGAAAACGGAGCTCCAATTGTGTCTCTCGGCAAAGAATTTTGTGAAAAATATAATATTGACAAAACAATGAAATTTCATTTGAGTATTTCACATGATGCAGGCATTGCTATTGCGGCATGTTTTATTGCTTAAAGCCAGCACTTTTGCGAAAAAGTAGCAAAAAAATTCAAAAAACTTAAAATTTTATTTTGCAGTAAAATAATAAATTTGGATAAAATTAAACTACTAATTAATAAAAAACTGCAAAAATAAACTTTTGACTAATTAAATAATGTGAAATTTTGAAAGCAAAATATTTACAAAATGGGTATTGACATGGCATGCCCTGTATGGTAAAATATTCATGCAAAACAAGAAATGCACAAGTTAAACTTATTACGGAGGTTAACAATTATGGCAAAAAATAAATTCGGAAGTGCAGTTGGCAAATCAATTCTTGCTAACAAAGAAATGCAAGAACTTATCGAAAAAGGTGAAGTTCTCGTTTTAACTGGACCAGAAATGGAAGCCTATAAACAACATCAAAAGATTATGAATGGAAATGCTAAAACAATTGCTGCACAAGAAACACAAATTAAAATCTTGAAAGCACAAGTTGTCCAATTGCAAGCAACAATCAAAACTTCTAGCAATGCAAAAAAGGTAGCAGCTCTTAACAAGAGAGTAGATGCATTGTCAAAATCTGTTGCTGCATTAGAACAAATGGTTCAAGACAAGAGTTATAATGAATATCAATTGCAAAATGAACTTGAACATGTTTATAATTCATATAATTTGCTATTGGAAGATTCTGCTCAACTTATTCACAAACTTGGTGTAAAAAATCGCCAACTTAGTGAAAAAAATCTTCAATTAGAACAAGCAAATGGAAACTATTCTGCTTCTCTTGAAGAAATAGCAACAACAAGAAAAAGACTTCATAAATGCAAATTGTGGAACAAAGTGTTATCAGGTCTTTTAATTGGTGTTCTAGGTGCTGCAGCTGTTGGTGTAGGTCTTCAAGCAAATAAAATAAATAATTTCATTTTTGATAATATTACTTGGGAGGTTTAAAACCAATGTACACAATGCTATATAATACAATCGAAAATCTTAAATTCAATCAGATTGACTTTTTGACTGCGAAACATGAAAGCGTTGAACGCTTTAAAACTATTTTAACCGAAGATATGAAAGACAAAATAAAAATTGCTTTGTTGGTAGATACTGATACAGGCGAAGTGAT
>JAZNPU010000082.1:0-9348 GCA_045589795.1 Clostridia bacterium | reverse complement strand
ACCTCCTGTCAAAAAAATTCTCCCATTGTTTTAATTAACGATAAGTCAAATTTAACAATTGTTCCTTATGTTGACGGAAGCTTGTCTGTGTTTTCAACTCAGCAATTCAAATTTCTAGCAACAGGACGAATCAACTCTTTTGATAATAATTTTTTTGGAGTAATCTTTAATGCATCACTGAATACCCTTTCTGAAAAAACAATAAATTATCCAATTTCTAACTTTGGAGCAAAAACATATAATTGTGAGGCAGCAAAACATGGTCAAATTCTTTAATATAAACCTTATTATTTTATTATCTTTATTTCTAATGGGCTGCAACCACAAATCAATAGTTTCAATTTCTGAACAAATTGCAATCTACCAAAACTTAGGTTTTGAATATGTAGAGCTTTCAGATTCAACCTTATCCATAGGAAACAACACAATCAACATCAACACAACAGATGAGATTAACACTTATTTAGCAAATCAAAATATAAACAGTTCTGTTCAAAATCTGTATTGCTTATATTTATTTACAAACAACTCTTTGCAAAGTTTAATTTATATATATAAATTTGAGAACAATCAATCAGCCTCAAATTTTATTTCTCATTTTCAAGAACAATTTAACAACTCAATATTTTTACACCGAAATTATGTAATTCAAAAAGGTATTACAGACAGCATTCAATCAGGTTCACAAAATTATATATATTTCAAAAATTTTTGTAAAGGAATAAAAAAATAAAGTGGAAAAAACCACTTTATTGCACAATTTTATAATAATTTAATCAAAATTTACCAGTTTTGCAGTTTTTAATAATAAATTATAAATCGTCTATTTCAAAACATTTCTTTTTCTCAATTCATACAAAAGTTCTTCAAAAACTTTATCTGGTGGATTTGTTCCGTCGATCACAATCCATCTTTCTGGATTTTCTGAGATACATTTTTGATAACCATCATAAACCTTTTGCATAAACGATTTTCCGGCAATTTCAATTCTGTCCATTTTTTCTTCGTGAACACTATTTCGATTTTCACCCACCGCTGGAGGAACATCTAGAAATACAATATATTCTGGATTTACTCCATTTGTGGCAATTTTATTTGCTAGCTTAACAGTTTCAATATCAATCCCTCTACCATATCCTTGATATGCAAGAGAACTTAAATCGTATCTGTCGCAAACAACAAGTTTGTCTAGGTTTGGCAAAATAATATCGTTAATGTGTTGGTTTCTTGCTGCTTCAAAAAGCAACAATTCACAAAGATCAGTCATTCCCAGATTTTCTTTTGATTTTAACACGGCTCGAATATCTTCACTAATTTTTCCACCACCTGGCTCTCTTGTGAACACCGCTGGTTGATTAGTCTGCCTCAAATACTCTTTTAGTTTTTCAATTTGAGTGCCTTTACCTGATCCGTCAATACCTTCAAAAACGATAAAATTTTTCATAACCCCTCCATTAACCTTCTTTTCTTCCTGTCAAAAAACCTTTTTCTTCTAGTCCAGCAAAATTATTTTGTCTTAATGCTTCATAAACAATTATTGCAACACTGTTAGACAAGTTCAAACTTCGCAAATTTGGCATCATTGGAATTCGAATGCAATTATCGTAGTTGGCTTTTAGAATATCTTCACGAATACCATAACTTTCTCTTCCAAAACAAATTGCACAATCGCCATTATAACTCACATCACAATAATTCTTACTTGCCTTGGTTGTTGCGAAATACATTGGCATATCTCCAAGTAATTTCTTGAGTTCATCAAAGTTGTCGACAAGCACAATATTTGATTTGTCAAAATAATCAAGTCCGGCTCTTTTATAATGTTTGTCATCAAGGCTAAACCCAAGAGGTTTTACCATATATAACTTACAACCAGTGACTGCACATGTGCGAATAATGTTTCCTGCATTTTGTGGAATTTCCGGCTCTATTAAAACAATATGTATCATTTTTGATTCCTTTATTATCTTTTTGCAGTTTTTAATATGGAAATGGTGTAAATTATTAAAATTTACACCATTTATTACATTTTTAATTATTAAACTATAAAATTCAAAATCTTTTTTGGAACATAAATAACTTTCTTTGGTTCGTTAGTTAAATATCTTGCCACATCAGTATTTTGTTTTGCAACTGCAATAACTTCATCATTTGAAAGATCTGCAGAAACAACAATAACTGCTCTAATTTTTCCGTTCACTTGAACAGGAATTTCAACTGTGTCTTTAACAAGAGCTTCTTTGTTTGCAACTGGCCATTGAGCATTTTTATATGCACCAAAACCACATACTTCAAACAACTCTTCGGCAATGTGCGGTGCAAATGGACTGATTAATGTGATAAGTGTTTTGTATTGTTCTTTGCCAATAGCATTAACTTTATAAACCTCATTAACACAAGTCATAATTTCTGCAATTGCTGTATTAAATTTCATATTGTCAAGGTCAGCCGTCACTTTTTCAATAGCATGGTTGATTGCATAATCAAGTTTTGATTGATTATTTTCTGTCACAAACTCTTGCATTGACCAAATTCTATTAAGTAATCTATAGCAAGCTTTTGTTCCGTCGTCAGACCAATTTACGGTTTCAAAATAGTCTCCCATAAATGATTCCCAAACACGAAGTGAGTCTGCACCAAATTGAGCAATCACATCAAGTGGGTCAACAACATTTCCCAAACTCTTACTCATTTTAACACCATTTGAACCAAGAACAATTCCTTGAGAAACTCTGCTTTCAAATGGTTCTTTGATTGGACTTATGCCAATGTCATAGAAGAATTTATTCCAGAATCTTGCAAACAACAAGTGTCTAACAGTGTGTTCGTTTCCACCGTTATAAAGATTAACAGGAAGCCAAGCTTTTAGTGCATCCATGCTAGCAAATTCTTTGTCGTTGTGTGGATCACAATATCGCATATAATACCAAGAACTTCCTGCCCAACCTGGCATTGTGTCAGTTTCTCTTTTGGCTGGTGCACCACAACATGGGCAAGTTGTGTTCACCCATTCAGAAATTTCTGCAAGTGGGCTTTCACCTTCCTTGTTTGCTTCATAATTGTCGGTTTTTGGCAATGTGACTGGCAAATCTTTGTCTGGAACTGGCACCCAACCACATTTTTCGCAATGAATCATTGGAATTGGCTCTCCCCAATATCTTTGACGAGAAAACACCCAATCGGTTAGCTTAAAGTTAAGTCTTTTTCTTGCCACACCTTTGCTTTCTAGCCATTGTGTGATTGATTTTTTAGCTTGTTCAACAGTTTGGCCATCAAAATCACCAGAATTAATAAGTGTGCAACCTTTTCCAAGGTATTCACCCTTTTCAAATGCAGATTCTTCAACAGATCTTCCTGAAATAACTTGAATTTTGTCAATGCCATATTTGTCAGCAAATTCAAAATCTCTTTGGTCATGAGTTGGAACAGCCATAACAGCACCCGTTCCGTAGCTAGCAATAACAAAGTCTCCCGCAAAAATAGGCACTTTTTTGCCGTTTACAGGGTTAATTGCCCAAACCCCTTCCAACTTAACACCAGTTTTGTCTTTGTTTAGTTCGCTGCGGAAAAATTCGCTCTTTTTGGCTGTTTCTTTGCGATATTTTTCAACTTCTTCCCAGTTTGTGATATATGGTTTAAGATTATCTACAATTTTACTTTCCGGAGCAACAACCATAAAGGTTATTCCAAAAATTGTTTCTATGCAAGTTGTAAAAATGCTAAATTTTTGATTTGCTGTTGTGTCAAAATCAACTTCAACACCTTCACTTTTTCCAATCCAGTTAATTTGGCTGGTTTTAATATGAGGCATATATTTGGTCAATTCCAAATCGTCAGCCAATCTTTCGGCATATTCTGTAATTTTCAAAACCCATTGATTTTTTGGTTTTTGTGTTGTTGCTTGACCGCATTGAGCACATTTGCCATCTTCAACTTCTTCGTTAGCAAGAACACCACAGTTTGGACAATAGTTAACAAGCATTTCTCTTTTTTCTGCCAAACCGTGTTTAACAAATTGCAAAAACAACCATTGTGTCCACTTATAATAATCAGGGTCGCAAGTGTTAACTTCACGGCTCCAGTCAACAGAAAGACCAAGGCTAGTTAATTGTTTTTTGAAAGTTGCAATGTTTCTTGCAACAATTTCTTGTGGCAATTTCTTTTCTCTAATCGCAGTTCTTTCGGCTTCAAGCCCAAAAGCATCACAACCCATAGGAAACAAAACATTATAGCCTTGCATTCTTAATTTTCTTGCAACAGCATCCATTGCTGAATAACTTCTAACATGTCCGGTATGCAAACCTTTTCCACTTGGATAAGGAAATTCAATCAAAACATATCTGTTTTCTTTTCCTGGCTCGTGGTTATTAACTTCAAATCTTCTTTCTTCTTCCCAAATTTTCTGCCATTTCTTTTCAATTTCTGAAGGGTTATATTGTTTCATTATTTCGTCCTTATTGTTTTTTATTGTCATAAAAAAGTTTAGCACAAAGCAACTGGTTTGTCCAGTCAAAAATATACCATCAAACAAAAAAGAATCACTAAATTGTGATGCTTTTTGTTGTTATTAATCAATTAACTTATGCTGAAGCTTCATTGATTGTCACATCGCTCATTGTGACATCAGCAGATCCTTCAATTCCGATCATTGTTCTGTCGAAGTTTCCATGAAGGTTGATTGTCACTGTTGAGTATGTTGCAGTTCCTGCATTGTGGTTGAATAAGTAATCTGCAGTTCCGTTTAGCTGTGGAATACATGCATCTAGAGTTAATCCAGAAACAGTTATTGTTCCACCTTCTTGATAAACAATTGTTCCGCAGGCACCATCTGCACCAGTTGCAGCAACTGAAACAGTTGTCACTTTCATTGTTCCGCCAGATACCTTAAAGATTGGAGAAACATTCGCATTTGTATTGATTGATGTTAGAGCAACTTCTAATGTTCCACCAGATACAATAAAGTTAGATGATCCTTCGGTTAGTTGAACGATTGTGCTAACTCCAGCTGTTCCAGTAATCTTTAGTGATCCAGATGTCACAGTCACACTTGTGAGGCTATATGTTCCAGCAAGTTTCATTGTGATTGTTGAGTATGCAGCAGCTGATCCCAAATATGTTCTATAGTTTAGAGCATATTTAAGTGCAACATTGCCAGAGTTTCCAAAGCCTTTATATGCTTTGGTTCCAGAGCTTGTTGATGCATATTCAAGAACTGTTGCAGAGTTTTCCCAAATACCAAGCAATAGAATTGTTGCATTGGTTGATCTGTTGGCAACAGTTGTTCCTTTTCCAAGGTTAACAATATATTCGTAAAGAATCTTATACATATTGTAGCTAACAAATGTTGGACCACTTGTGTCAACACCAGGTTCATCACCTGAAACATAAATATACCAAGTTGTTGAAGAACCATCAACTGTATAATGTTTTAGGTATTGAGTTGAAGTGTCAGCAATTGGTGTCAATGTAAAGCTGTTTGTTGCTGCAGTTGTGAATGAAACTGCTGCAGGGTTTGAAAGCACTGTTTTGTTTGAAGAGCTTGTAGCATATTGGATTGTTCCATATGTGTTAAATGCTGTAGAAACAACAACACCAGTGTTATAGATAACTCCAGCAGAAAGTGTTACACTCGCTGTGTGATTGCTATTTGCTTTTGTTAAGTTAGTTGAACCAACTTTTGCAGAGCTAATTGAGTATAGATAATAAAGTGTTTCAACATAGATTTCTGCAGTATCCCAATATGTTAAATATTTCAATACACTTGCATTCAAGCTTCCAACAGCCTTAAATGATGATTGGTTATATGTTACATATCCACCATTTTGAAGGAATGTTCCGTCAATTAATTCTTTGTTTTCTGCAGTTGTTTTAGCTTCTACATATGTGTCAAATGCAAAGCCTTCCATTGTTGTTGCAGCATTTGTGATGTATAGGTTGTTAGCAGTTGGAACTTTGATTGCAACATAAGCCACACCGGCAGCTGTTGTGTTAATCAATTGTGTAAAGCTTAAATCTCCTTGATTTGCATCAAATTTGTATGTTGCAGAACCAGTTGTTGCAGTGCTTGCTGTTGATGCAGTCAATGTAATCAAGTATGCATCACTAGCAGCTGAAACAACTCCACTAACTGTAGATTTACCAGATCTTAAAGTTGCATAAGTTGCAATATCTGTGTCTGGTGTTGCTGTGAATTTTTCACCTTGATAATAACCTTCGTATGTATTGGTGTCTGTCTTCACTGTTTGTTCTGTATAACCAGTCAATGCAGTATTTGGAAGATTTCTGTAAACATTATATGTGACAGTGATTGAAACTTTATGATACCAAGCAATGTTCATTGTGATTGATTGGTCTCCATCAGCAGCAGTCTTTCCTGCCAATGAGTAAATTTCAGAAACAGTCTTCGTCACGGTTGTTCCATCATTCCATCTTCCATCAGCAGCAAGAGCTCTTGAGAAGAAATTAACAGTTGACCAAGTTGCAGAAGCAAGTATCTTGTTTGATCCAGAGAATGACCAGTCAGCATGTGAAATTGTTGCATTCCACAAATATGTCTTAGCTGACCATGATGTGCCATCAGCATCTGAGATGTTAACTGTCAATTCAACAATTCTGAAGAGTATTTCAACTGTTGTTTTTGCAGCTGTTATTGGACCAGCTGAAAGTGTTGCAGCTGTTCCTGTTGTGCTTCCAACTTTCTTGACATATACACCATTGCTTGTGTTTGCTGTTGCTGTCACAGTATATGAATCACCAACATAAATGTTGTATGCTGTTGCAGCAATAACTCCTGATGCATATGAATAGCTTGAAGGAGCTGATGTGCTTCCGTTATGGATAGCATATTCTTGTTTGTATGTTGAAGCTGTAATGCTATATGAGCCATGGTTTAATGTTGGAGCGTCATCAGAGTTTTCAATGTCTGGGCTAATTGTCACTTGCACAGTGTTGATTGTGCAAAGAACAACTAGATAAATTGTTCCACCATTTGTATGATTCAAATCTGGAACTTTGAATTTTCCTGAGGTAATTGTCACTTCAGTGTATGCTCCAGAAGCTGTGACAATGAGTGCTTTACCAGTCATAGAGTATGTTGTTGTGTCTTTTAGACCCACAGTGATTTGTGTGTCAGTGACAGCCAAGTTGTTTGTCAATCCTGAAATGTTAATTCCAGAACCAGCACTAAATGCAAGATTCTTACTGTTTTTAACAGTGACTGTTCCACTAGATAGTGTGACAGAAAGGCTAGCAAAGTCACTTGCATCAAATGCACGGATAGATTGTGAAACAATTGTGTAGCTATTTGGAGTCCAAACTGTATAAAGTGAAACTGTTGTACCATCGGTTGTTGTTAAGTTTTTAACAGATGCACCATCTGTGTAAGCAACTGTTCCTGCTTTTGCATTTGCAGAGCTTGTTGCCCAACCAGCAAATGTGTGACCAACCAAAGAGTATCCATTAGCAGTCAATGCTTTTGATTCATTATATTTGAATCCTGTTTGATTGCTCATTGTTCCAGAAATTGTTCCGTCACAGTTGTTAGGAAGTGTTGCAACAAATTTAACTGAATATTCAATTGGAGACATTGTCACAGTCATTGTTTGAGCAACTGTTGAGCCAAAGCTTGCTGTTAGAGCTGCTCCACTGATTGTGTAGGTTGCATTTGCAATAGAAGCATCTTTGTATCCTGTTGCAGAAACCGCAATTAAAGTAATTTCAACAACGGCAACACCATCACCTTCATAAACAGGAGTTCCTGTTGTGTAATAAAGTTTTTCAGAACCATATTTTGCATAAACGAAATATGTTGTTGCTGCACCGCTATTAACGATTGTTTGAGTTGCAGTTCCTGTTGCAGTCAATGTGAATGCACTATAGTTTGTGCTTGCAGCAGTGAATGTCAATTTATAGTAATTTGCTTTCCATTGAGCAGTGATTGTTCCAGCTGCAGAAAGTGTTGAGTTGCTAGACAATTGATATGCACCACTTGCAAGAGTGAATGATCCAGAAAGACCAGCATAGGTATAGCCTGTCTTGCTAGCTGTGATTCCTGTAATTGCATTTGCTTTCACAGAAGTGTTGCCTGTGTCTGTTAATTCTCCTGCTGAATAATATAATGTCTTAGAACCATACAAGGTGTAAATCTTACCTGCAGTTGTTCCAGAAACTGTATATGTTCCATCAGAATATGCAAAGTTCACTGTTCCACCGTCTGCATTAACTGCCATTGCATAGTAGTTAGCATACCATGTTGCTGTTAATGTGATTCCAGAAGTGTTTGTGAAGTTGTTGTTTAGAGCATAGCCAGAGATTGAATATCCTGAGCCAGAAATTCCACCAAATGAATAGCCTGTTCTGCTGGTTGTGAAGCTTGTGATTGCAGCAGGGGTTACACCAGATGCTCCGTAATATGAAGGAGTTCCACTTGTTACATAATAAAGTGTCTTGCTGCCATATAGTGCATAGATTTTTGATGGATTTTTAACAGTTGTGCTGTTGTATCCAAATATCAAATCACCACTGTTATTAGCAACTGTGATTGCATAATAGTTAGCAGCCCAGTTTGCAGTCACAGTAACATTTCCCCAAGCTCCAGCAGACAAGTTCAAGTTTGCTCCGTTCACAGAAACTTCTCCACTATATTGATCATCAAATTCAGCTGTCCAACCAGTGAATGTATGTCCTGTTTTTGTTGGAGAAATTAATTGTTTTGTTTGTACTGAAGTGTTGAATGTGTATGATGTTGGGCTTGTACCACTAACAGTTCCACTGTTTAATTCATAAGAAATTGTGTATACACCTTCGCCAGCATTTGCTTTGTATGTGACAGAGCTTGTTGGCATTGAGAATGTATATTTTTTGGTTGTTGTTAATTGAGTTGTTGATGTTCCAACTGTCCAGTTTTCCCAAACATAACCAGCAGTCACAGTTGCATCAATTGTTACTGTTGCACCATAGTAGTATGTGCCAGCACCTGAAACAGCTGAGATACCTGTGTCTTTGTTTAGAGTGACTGTTAGACCACTAGTTCTCTTATAATAAAGTTTGATTAATCTTGAACCATTCGCAAGAACGGTTGTTGTTGAAACGGTTGTTCCACCAACAGTGCCATAGTTGTATGCAATACCACCCGCAACTTCAAGAGTTGAATCTTTCAATCCAGAAAGTGTTAGGCTTGCATCTGTTGTGCCAGTTTTGTTATCTGTTTTAGTTGCAGATGTTGGATAATTTCCTGTTGTGTCCATTACATAGTGTTCAACTGTGTATGCTGTGTCAGTTCTAGCTGTCCATTGAGCATATAATGTCACGGTTGCACCATTTGTTGCAGAAAGTTTAGAAACTGTTGCT
>JAZNPU010000081.1:0-1980 GCA_045589795.1 Clostridia bacterium | reverse complement strand
TTGTTGTTCGCATCAAAACTGATGGCTATATCTGTTTCTGATAGCCCTGTGGTTTGTGATTGTGGTTGATTATATAAATATACTTTTCCTCCAACAATGACATATTTATTGTTGGAAAAGTCGCTTTCAAGAGTTAGGGTGTTTTGAACTTTTGGTTGCTCAGAAGAAGCAACTTCTTCTGGTTTAACCAATCCTCCAAAAAGAAAAACTGCACAACAAACAAAAGTAGTAAAAATTGCTACCAAAAAAGCATTCAAAAAATGTTTGGTTTTTGTTTGCATAACTCTCCCAATTTTTATTATTTTGTGCTTTTATATATAAATTATATATAAACATATACATGAAGGCAAATAAAAACATAGTAGTATAGAAAAATAATAAAATTATTTTTTGAAGAGCACTAACTCCCTTAACTACTTTTTGAAGCAATATTTAACCCTGTTATGTCACACATAACACCCCGAAAAATCTAGCAATTCTCCACTTTCTTGAACAAAAAAAGCTGTGCAAAAATGCACAGCTTTTTGATAAATTGTAAAATCCTATCTCTTAGAGAATTGTGGAGCTTTACGGGCTTTCTTAAGACCATATTTCTTTCTTTCTTTCATACGAGGGTCACGGGTTAAGAATCCAGCAGCTTTAATAGCAGATTTATATGTTTCATTTTTAAGAACAAGAGCTCTAGCAATACCATGACGGCAAGCACCAGCTTGTCCAGATAGTCCACCACCGATAACATTAACAATAACATCATATTTGTTTGCTGCTTCAACCAAAACAAGTGGTTGACAAACAATTGTTCTCATAACATCTACTGGGAAATATTCTTCGATGTCTTTTTTGTTGATTGTAATTTTACCAGTTCCTTCAGTAATTCTTACTCTTGCAATAGCTTTCTTTCTTCTACCTGTTGCCCAAGTATATTGAACTTTTGATGTTTTCTTTGCCATAGTTTATCTTACCTTTTTCCTTCTAGATTAATAAGTTCTGGTTTTTGAGCTTCATGTTCGTGATTTGCATCTTTATAAAGACGAAGATGTTTTAGCATTTTTCTGCCAAGACGAGTTTTTGGTAGCATACCTTTAACTGCTGTGTAAACAGCCAAGTCAGATTTGTTTGACATAAGTGTGCTATATTGGATTTCTTTTAGACCACCAGCAAATCCTGTGTGATATCTATAATATTTTTGTTCACTCTTCTTTCCTGTTAAAACAACTTTGTCTGAGTTAATAATAACAACATGGTCGCCACAGTTTGCATTTGGAGTGAATTCTGGTTTGTTTTTGCCACGAAGAATGCTTGCAACTTGACTAGCAAGTCTACCAAGAGGCATATTTGTTGCATCAACTAAATACCATTTTTCAGATTTTTGTTCTGCTTTTTGCATATATGATTTCATGATTTTCTTCCTTAATTATTTTTATTTTTTTTCGCGGATTTTAGTTGCTTTTTTCTGCAACAACGGGTTTTTGCAGACTCCAAGCTCACATATAATATTATAAATTCAAAGATATGTCAATAATTTGCAACATTTTTTATAAAAATTTTATGAATTTGCATTTTCAGAACCCTGTCTTTCAGGTTCGCCACACATCTTTTTGATTGTTTGCTTCAATTCTTTAACATTTTGATCAGCAAGTGATCCGCCACCCATTCCAACATAGTTTGCAAACAATGGGTTTTGGACAAATTCTAGCAGATCTTGGCAATTAACTCTGATTTGAATGTCGGTTTCTTGTGATGGATAAAACACAAATTGACTTTCATTAAAATCACAGTTTCTGTTATATTTGATATACATTCCGTCATGAGAAACAGCATTTCTTAAAGTTTTAAGAATTGTATATTTTTGTTTTACGGTTTCAGCTGAATATCCTTCAGATTTTTTAGGATTATAAAATTCAAACAAAGACATATCCAAAGTTTTAACAGAATTAACAATGTCTTCATTTTTATATTGCATAACATATCCCTTTGGGA
>JAZNPU010000080.1:0-3578 GCA_045589795.1 Clostridia bacterium | reverse complement strand
GCAGCAGCACTAAGCAAACCCGCATATGTGCCATGGGGTGGCTTTGAAGTAGTTAACTACAGTGCAAAACGAATCGGTATTATGTGGCGAAATTTGCGCACAACACTTTATAAAAAAATCACTCACCCTGTTGGGTGAGTTTTTTTGTGATAAAAAAAATAGGCAACCGCCTATTTTTTATTTGCATTGATAAAATCAACAATTTGTTTAACAGTTTTAATTCCAGCAATTTCTTCATCTGGAATAGAAACTCCAAATTCATCTTCTAAACTCATCAAAATTTCAACAAGGTCTAGTGAATCTGCACCAAGATCTGTGGCAACATTTGTTTGCAAAGTCACTTTGCTAACATCAACACCAAGTTGTTCTGCCAAAATTTCTTTAACTTTTTGTTCTACCATAATACCCTCCAAAGATTAATATAATTATATCAAAAACCAAGTATATTTGCAACTATATTTTTATTAGTTTCCAGATACCAGTTTTGTTATTGTGAATGAAATAACATCTTGCAACTCTGACCCTTTGTGAATAACTGTATATTCAATTCTGTCTCCCACCTTAAGGTTATACTTAATTTCTTCATATGCATAAGAATTTGTCATCTTAACCAAATTTCCATTATATGAAAAAGAAATAATTTGATCATCTTCCCTTAGTCCTGCAAGTTTGGCATCAGAGCCTTCTTTTACTGACTTGACATAAACTCTATCATAAGTATAAGTTTTGTCACCAGCTTGAATAACATCAACACCTCGAACTTCAACAGAATAGCCAGATTCTGCATATTGAAGATATCTGCCTTCAATTAAGTTCTTTGCAATAGACATTGCCGCATTTGAGTGGATTGCAAAAGCCACATTGTCTATACTATCTGATGCTGTTTTTGATTCAACTATTCCAATCAAGGCACCATTTTTATCAAACAATCCGCCACCAGAATTTCCGCTGTTGATTGGTGTTTGGATTTGCAAGGTTCTAAGGGTAAGTCCTGAAGCACTAACAAACACATTTGTTCTTGAAACATATCCAATTGTCACTGCAAAGCCATTGCTTTGTGGGTTTCCTACAGCAATTGCTTCATCGCCAGTTGAAACATAAGAGCTATCAGCAATTTGTGCTGCTTGGCAAGAACCTTTAACTTGTTCGCTTTGAATTTTCAAAACAGCCAAGTCATTATAAATGCTCTTTCCCACCACAGTTGCCATAATTGGAGAAATGCTGTCATAAAGCAAAACAAAAGTGTTTCCATTAACCACATGGTTGCAGGTTAAAATATATGCTTCACCAGTGGTTTTGTTCACATCTATTAGCACACCAGAACCTCTGTGGGCTGATCTTTTTAGAAGTTCATTATAGTCTGGTATGTTTTCACTTGAAAAACTAACCCCATCTTTGTCTGTTCCACCAGAACCAATACACACCGAACTCAACTTGGCCTTGGTTAAAGCCACATCACTGATTGATCCTTGAGCAACAACATTGTTATTAATAATGATGGTATCATCTTTTTTGTTTGTTAAAAGGTAGTTAATAAACAAAGTACTAATCACAATATTAAAAATAAAAATTGCCGCAACAAAAATACTGTTTGAAATTTTGTTTCTAACAGGAGTTTGTTTGAAGTTGCTTCCCGAATCTCGGACAATTGGAGAGGCATCATATGGAATTTTATTTTGTTTGCTCATCAACTTCTCCCTTAATATCTTGGGTATTTTCCATTAATTAATCTTTTCTTTACCATAATATAATACACTATTACACAACCAATAATCAAACCAATTGCACCAAAAAGTATGCCAATCCAATTTGTTGAGGTATCTTCTTCAACGGTTAAGGAATATGTGTATGTATATGTTTTCATTTCTTCGTTTTCTCTGTTTGCATCAATGCTGATTGTAATGCTTGTTTTGCCACTTCTGCCGCTTTCAATCACTAGTTCTTTATTGTCTGAAAGTGAAACAGTTGCAACAGCTTCATCAGAACTTGAAACAGAAATGTTTTCATAATCTGAAACAAGGCTTCCAATATAAATTTTAAATCTTGCTAACTCGTTTTCAATCATATCAGGCAAGCTTGTTTGCAAATAAGCAGCAACAAATTCGTCAATGTTAACTTTTTGATCTTCTCTTAGTATTGGCTCATCGTCTTTATATAACTTAATTCTAAAAGTGTATGATCCAACCTTTTCAAAAGTATAATGAATGTCTGCTTCGCCAAACATGAATGATGCCACAGTTATGTAAGAATCGTCAATAATTTCCAATCCAAATTGATAGTTTGATGAAGTATATTCCAAAAAGTCTGTATCACCTAAAATGCAATATTCAAATAGATATCTCCAGTTGATTGTTTCAAAGGTGTCACCCATGCACAATTTATTGCAATATTGAGCAAAATCAATTTTGAAATTATAATAATTTTGTTTGCCCGAAAACAAAATATCTTCACTTGTGCTTTGGCTCACATAAGGAGCATAAATAAGCATTTGAGCATAGTTTACATTGTCATCAACAGATTCAGACGAATAATCAAATTGCATTGATGAAATTGTTGTTATCGTTCCTGTTTTGTTTGCTTTGCCAACAGGAAGTTCAACAAACATCCAACCAAATCTAACTCTGCCACTTGTGTGATCATTAACAATTTCACTCATAAGTGATTCTTTTGAAATATTCCATGCTAAAGAATTGCTAGAACTATCCGACAACACAATTGTTAAGTTGTGAGTTTGTGTTTCGGAAAAAAATAAATAAACAAACAATGAATCACTGTCTGTCAACGACCCCGAAACAGTAAATGTTTTATTAAATTGATTTTTTGTTGTGGTTGTTGGCATTATGCTTTGACCAACCATCATTTGATTTGTTTGATAATCAAATGGTCTAGATAGTGTTTTGATTTCTGGGTTTGAGATGCCATAATTTGCTGCGGTTGATGCATAATTTGTAGCAATTAAGTATGTTTTTGCAGCCTCCCCACTTTCAGTAGCTGTCGCAACAGCAAATGGAGCACTCACAAAAAATAAGCACCCAATCAATAACAAACAACTCAACAAAAATTTCTTCATTTTTTCTAGTGTAATCTTTTCCTTTATTTTTTAATCTGGCAATTGCCAATTTATTGGTTCAATACCATTTTTCTCTAAAAATTCATTGCATTTACTAAAATGTTTGCAACCAAAGAACCCACCATAAGCTGAAAGTGGACTTGGATGCACACTTGTTAACACCAAGTGTTTGTTTTGGTTGATATATTTTGCTTTATTGATGGCATTTCTACCCCACAACAAAAATACAATTGGAGACTCTTGAGTGTTGACAATTTTAATAATTTGATCTGTATATGTTTGCCATCCAATTTTTGCATGGCTGTTTGGTTTGCCCTCTTCAACTGTCAAAACAGTGTTTAACATCAACACTCCTTGGCTCGCCCAACTTTGCAAATAACCGTGATTTGGTTGAACAATCCCCAAATCATCATGCATTTCTTTATATATGTTTTTCAATGATGGTGGCAAGGCAACACCTTTGTTAACAGAAAAACAAAGTCCATGAGCCTGACCATAGCCATGATAT
>JAZNPU010000079.1:0-1788 GCA_045589795.1 Clostridia bacterium | reverse complement strand
CCCAATATGCTTTGGAGGATATTTTGCATCAAGCCCAAAAAGGCATAATAACCATTGGCAACAAAGGTTGGTATTGGAATTATTATGTTAAATTTTTTGCAAAGACTAACAAAAATTCAAAAGTGAAGGGTGGTTTTGAGCTTCCTGATGATTGTCCAATTATGGAAATTCCCAACTATGATTTGTTTATTAAAGAGCTTGATGAATATATAAAAGTTGCAACTGAGTTTTATAAAGACGATTTAATATATTATGGCTACGAAAATGAAAATGAACAATTTATCGCACAAGGATTAATCCTATATTTGTTTGAAACTTGCACTGTGTCAGACTTAACAAACATGAATAAGTTTGTTAGAAAACGAACAAACATGTTAAAATCTAAAATCACAGAATCTCAACAACTTTTGGGAACATATGAAGGTGCTGAAATTTGGGCAACTATCATAAAAAATGACATCATAAGGGACACCCCATATAGATTTATTGTTTCACTAAAAGATGGAAACGATGTGTTTAATCTTCCTAGTATAAATTTTGGTATTGATGGAGATGTAATTCACATTTATGGAGCTCAAAAACTTGTGAAAGCAATTCACAAAGGAAAAGATCCAGCAACTCTTGATATGCAATTCAGAAACGAAAACAATGCATTAGTGAAAAAGTTTGATAGATTTTTTAGAAAAGTTAACAAAGATATTGATCCAGATTCAATAATTGCAAACATTACTCCAAATGCTTTGGTTGCATTCACTTGTTTTTCTTCATTTATGCAAGACAACGGTTTAACCAAGGTTGTTGCTCCTGATTATATGCCTATCAGATATAATGGATATGTTGAAACAGGCAAACATAAATATAATGCTGGAAAAGTTGATGAAAACTTTATGGACGACATAAACAGAAATCAATTCAACATGACAAACAAATTTATGTATTTGTTGTTAAGATATTCAGAACACTTTTGCCACACAAAATGTTCATATGATGAAGATTTGAGTCAAATGAAAATGGTGCTGGAAAGCAAAATATACATGAGAAATGGAAATATCATTCAAGATATTGCCGATGCAACCAGCAAAACAAAATTTTGGGAATAAAAAACTACCATCGCTGGTAGTTTTTTTATTGTCTTTCAACAGCTTTTTTTGATGATTCATATGCTGAAATGTTTCTTTGAATTGTTGTGTATAGATTTAACAAATCAATGTATGCAGCATTTGAATTTTCATTATCTGTAAATTTTGGAGAATTCAATTCCATTCTAATTTTTGCAGCTTCTTTTTTCAAGTGTGCATAATAATCATCACCAGAAGTGCGAAGCATATAGTTTTGCCAATCACTTGCATAAGTTAGTCTTTGATTTGATGCAACAACATTGTTTTCAACAGGTGCAATTGAGATGCTTCGAACAGTTGCAACAAAATGTAATAAACAACTGCTGTTTTCATAGATGTTTTGAAATTTTGCAATGTCTGAAAACGAGTGATGTTCAATGTTTAGTTTTCTGGTTGTGTCATCAACATATGTCCAATGTGCTTCTTTGAAAAATCCACGGATTACATCATATGTGATAATGTTTCTGATTTTTTCCATAAAGGCTCCTTTTTTTATTAGCTCGAAGAGTATAACACAAAACAAAAAACATTTCAAGGGCTTTGAGGAATATTAAAAATGCAAAAAATGTCAAAAAATGTTTCAAAACAATCATATTTTTTTGATTCTTTTGCTTGAATTATCCGTGTTCATGGTGTATTATAAGTGCATATAAAAATAACTACAAAAAGG
>JAZNPU010000078.1:0-2854 GCA_045589795.1 Clostridia bacterium | reverse complement strand
TCAAACACAAAGTGTTTACCGCTACAAGTTAAGGCACGCTCGTGTAATTCTTTCGGTAAATATATTGCCCTGGTTTTCCCGGTCTTTTCCTCGCGCACGGTAAACCTTTGTTGTTTGATTTGCTCGGTAAGTTTTATTAGTCTTGAAAAAATTATAACTTTTGGCTATCCTGCAATTGGTACATTATTGCTAATTCAAATAATGATAAATTACCATAAAAAGAAAAGTGCAAAACTATTAAATTTTAGTGTAAAAAGTGCTGCAAAATTGTTAAAATAACCAAATTATAGCATCAAAATTGCAGTTTTATGGTGAAAATTATGCAGAAAATATTTAACTTGATTAAAACTGTGTGCTATTATCGTTGTTAAAACTGCAAAACTAATGATTTTGTATGTAAAAAGTGAATTGCTGCATAATTTATATTGCTTTATTGCTTAAATTTGCTTAATTTGTGGCAATTTATACATTTTTTTGTCAAATCATGCCAACACTATTTGTATGGATTGCTTTGTTTATCCCATGTTTTTCTTTAATTTTTCCTGTCGATATTTTATATATAATTTGTTGTTATATATATTATTTTGCTTGGTGAATTTGAACAAATTTTGCTATACTATACTCATAACTTAAAGGGGTAATTTCTATGGCGAAGTTAAAAAGATGGGTTAGGAATTTAATTATTATATTGGCTCTTGTTGTGAGCCTTGCTGGAGTTGGTGTAGGGTTATACTTTATGCTCAGAGAACCAGACACAAGCAATCCACCAAGTGGTGGAGGTGAAAGGCCTGTTTCTGAAGCTCAGCAAGCTTTTATAGATAAGATTTCGTCACTGGAACAAAAGGATGTTTCAGTGTCTTCTTATGCTGGTTTGGTTGATCAAAATGGCAACACAATCAATATTGATTCAATTACTGATGTTGTTGGAGACTACTTCGTTGTTGTTGATGCCACAATCAATTCAGGAACTCCAACCATTTATGAACTAACCCAAGTGGGAAGTGGTGCTGTTTCACAAACTAGCACTGCTGCTCAAGCCTTAACCATTAAAGAAATAGAAATTGCTGAAGCCTATAATGCTATTGTTGAAGTTGATGGTGAAAAAGCCATATCTGATAACTTTGCTATTGTTGCAGATAATTATGATGAGGATCTTGACAGATATGAAAATGCAAGAGTTGTATCTCTTGAAACTGGAGCAGTTGTTTTACAAAATGATTTGTTTAACAAAGCTGAGTATACCTATGATGATGAAATTGAAGATGATTTAGATTATTATCTCAACAAGGCTCAATTCTTTATTGTTGATTTTCACAAAGATGTTTTAGTTGTTGAGCAATACACAATCAAAGATTATATTTTTGATGGTGATGAGTTTGTGGATTATGTTGAAGATGTGTCTTTGCAGATCTATTATCTTAATGCCGTTGATGGAACTTATAAAACTTGTAGCTTTGCTGATGATGTTTATGTAAATTATGAAGTCTTAGACAATAATATTGTTGTTAACACAACTGAGTTTACTTATGTTTATTCTGTAGACCTTGATGCTGAAAATAATATCAGTCAAGCGGTTGATCCTCTTGAAAATGTGTTTGAAGTTTGTGCTCAAGGTGAAGAACCTTTGATATCTTTTGATGGCAAAGATTATAAGTCAGTAGTGTATCACTCTATTCAAGAACTTGATGACAAACTTATTATTGCAACAAAAACCGTTGGAACATATGAACAGCTTAAGTATGCAGGGAAAAATGTATATTATGAGTATTTGTCAGCAGCGGACAATGGATTTTTAGTTTTACAAAATTCTGAATATCAAATATATGATTTGTCAACTAAGGAATATTTGTCTAATCTTCCAATTTTGAATGGTGAAATTTCTGTATATCAAAATCAAATTGATGGTTTTTATTTGCTTAATCACAAAATTTACTCAGTGAAAGAAGATAAAAAGCAAGGTGTTGCAAATCAATACACAGCAATATACAACGAGAATTTTGTTAGTGTGATATCTTATAATTCGAATTCTTATGGGGATATTATTGCCTATGATGGCACAAATTTTGTGACATCAGGAACAAGTGGCTCTGGTTTATTGGATAAGTGGGGACATGTTGCAAATCCATCTAATTATAAAATCACTTCAACTGTTTATCATGAAGGCTTTGTTGTTGTTGAATATGAAGGTGAATACAAATTATATAACACAATTTCTGACAAATATTATCAAAACAACTTTACATACATCAGTGACATAATGAATGGCAAGGTTGTTGCATATTCAAAAGGTGTAAAAAATGAAGAATCTGGAGAAGTTGAAGGTGCTGGTTATTATTTAATTAATTTAGTTGAAAGCTTATCATATGCAAAAATTTATGATTTTGACACAGCAAGCTTAAACCTTACTATGGGTTCAGTTGGTTATTTTTTTGCTAAAGATAGTGGCAAAACAACCTACACAATTCATTATCTAGATGGAAGAACTGATGAATCTGGCATTTCATCATACAACTATGTTGTGCATGGAAACACTGTATATCTAAATTTGGTGTTTGAAAATGGAACAAGTAAATTGGTTGTTTCTTCTGCTATGCAACAACTTGGAACATTAACAGACGAAGAAATTGAAGTCAATTATTCAAGCAATTTTGTTCAACCAACTCCAGCTCAAGGGCAAACCGTATCATTTACGGCAGCTAATATTGGTGATTTTTGTGCCCTTTCAGGTTTGGATCAAGTTGGTGCTTGGGATGGGGGTGCTGGTGGAAGTGTGTCAACCGATTCATCAATTTCATCATCTGGATTTAAAATAGAGGAAAAAAATATAAGTTCTGGTGGTGCGGCTCCATATTAC
>JAZNPU010000077.1:0-6248 GCA_045589795.1 Clostridia bacterium | reverse complement strand
CACTTATGCGAACTTTTGGGAATCGACATCAACAGCAATTGCAGAATCACTTTTAACCAAATCGAAGAAAAAACAGTTAGAGCTGCTGCTCAAAACCCAAGACCAATCGACACAAAACTTGTTGATGCACAACAAGCTCGTAGGGTGCTAGACAGACTTGTGGGCTACAAAGTTAGTCCAATTCTTTGCAAAAAGATTCAAGGAAACATGAGTGCAGGCCGTGTTCAAAGTGTCACATTAAGACTTGTTGTTGAACGAGATAGAGAAATTGAAAACTTTGTTCCTGTTGAATATTGGACACTCACAGCCTTTTTAACAAAAGATGGAAGCAAAGAAGTTATCAAAACAACATTAACAGACGGAACCGACAAAAAAGTTAAGTCTAAAGAACAAATGGACGAAATTTTAGAAAAGGTTTCAAACGGAACATTTGTTGCAACCAATGTTAAAAAATCAATCACAAGTTCAAGACCAAGTGCACCATTCACAACCATTTCAATGCAAGAAGCTGCCGGAAACAAACTTGGCATGAGCCTAAAGGTGACAACTGCCACAGCACAAAAGCTTTATGAAGGTGCAGATCTTTCAACTGGTGGCAAACTTGCTCTTGTCACATACATCAGAACCGACTCAACAAGAGTTAGCCCTGAAGCTCAAGCAATGGCAAAACAATACATTGCAAAAACCTATGGCGAAAAATATTTGCCAAAACATGCTCCAGTTTATAAAAACAAAAAAGATGTTCAAGATGCTCACGAAGCAATCAGACCAATCAATTTGGAAAACACTCCAGAAAAAATGAAAAACTTGATTGGCAAAAACGAATACAAGCTATACAAACTAATTTACGATCGTTTCCTAGCAAGCCAAATGGCAGATGCCACATATAACAGTTTGGTTGTTGACATTGAAAATAGTGGCTACAAATTCAAAACAACAGGCAGAGCCTTAATTTTTGATGGCTACACAGCACTTTACAACAATCAAGCAGAAGACGAAGATGAAAATACATCAAAACTTCCTGACATTTCAAAAGGCGACGAGTTTGAAACTCAAGAACTCAAACCAGAACAAAAACACACAAAACCACCAGCAAGATTCACAGAATCAAGCCTTGTTAAAATGATGGAAACCAAAGGTATTGGCAGACCATCAACAACAACTCAAACAGTCACAGTGCTTTTCAACAGAAAGTATATTGAAAAAGACAAAGGCAAGGCAATCAAGTCAACAGAACTTGGCAGGGCGGCGGTTGACTACTTAATCAAACACTTTGCCAATATTATGGATATTGGATTCACTGCTAGCATGGAAGATACTCTCGACGACATTGAATACATGGGAAAACCATGGCAAGAAATTGTTGGAGAGTTCTATAAACCATTTGAACAAGATCTCAAAAAAGCACTCTATAGTGGCGACAATGCAAAAATTCCAGACGAAGAGAGCGACGAGGTTTGTGAAAAATGTGGAACAAAAATGGTTATTCGTTCAGGAAAATTTGGAAAATTCTTGGCATGTCCAAACTTCCCAAAATGTAAAAACACAAGACCACTCGAAGAAGATAAGCCTGTGGTTGCAAAATGCCCAAAATGTGGCAAAAGTGTTCGCAAGTTAAAAAGCAAAAAAGGAAAGTTCTTCTATGGCTGCGAGGGCTATCCAGAATGCGACTTTATCAGTTGGGATATCCCTGCTGGCGAAGAATGCCCAAATTGCAAAGAACAAATGATTGTTAAACTTTTTAGCAAATCAAAAATAACAAGTTGTCCACACTGTGGATTCAACAGAAAAGAAGCAATTGCTCCAGAAGCAAAAAAGGAAGAAGAAATTGGTTAATATCATAGGAGGTGGTCTTGCAGGTTGCGAGGCCACTTATCAGTTAGCAAAAAGAGGAATAAAGGTGAGGTTGTTTGAACAAAAGCCAACCAAATTTTCTCCTGCACATTCAAACAAAGATTTGGCAGAAATTGTTTGTAGCAATTCACTTAAAAGTATAGATCTTTCAACTGCAAGCGGACTTCTAAAGGCCGAACTTGAGCTTTTAGACTGTCTGCTTTTGAAAATTGCAAAACAAGTTAGTGTTCCTGCGGGATCAGCCTTAGCTGTTGATCGTGAACTATTTGCCAAAACTGTCACAGAAGAAATCAAAAAATTAGATAATGTTGAAATAGTTTATCAAGAAGTTGAGTCTATTGATCCAAACGAACACACAATCATTGCAACAGGGCCATTGACAGATGGCAAACTTGCTCAAAGCATTTCAAAACTTTTGGGTGAAAATGCCAATTTATATTTCTTTGATGCTTCAGCACCAATTATTAATGCTGACTCGCTAGATTCAGAAAAGATTTTCACTGCTGGTCGCTATGGCAAGGGTGAAAGTGACTACATCAATTGTCCAATGAATAAAGAAGAATATTATGCCTTTGTTCAAGAACTCAAAACTGCAAAACGAGTTGAACTCAAAGAGTTTGAAACCGTTAATGTTTTCGAAGGTTGCATGCCAATCGAAATCATGGCAAGTCGTGGAGAAGATACTCTCAGATTTGGGCCATTAAGACCAGTTGGTTTGTTAGACAATAATGGTGTAAGGCCATATGCTGTTGTTCAACTCAGAAAAGAAAGCAACACGAACAACCTATACAATCTTGTTGGTTTTCAAACAAATTTGGTTTATCCAGAACAAAAGAGGGTGTTTTCAATGATTCCTGCCTTGAAAAATGCAGAATTTGTTAAGTATGGGGTTATGCACAGAAACACCTATATTTGTGCACCTAAATATCTCACTAACAACTTTGCACTCAAAAGCAATCCTCTTATTCACTTTGCCGGCCAAATCAGTGGAGTGGAAGGCTATGTAGAAAGCATTGCAAGTGGTTTGGTGGCGGCTTTAGATGTCTTTAATCAAATAACAGGCAACCCTGCCATTGAGTGGAGCAACAACACAATTATCGGCTCATTAACTAACTATATCAGCACAGCCAGTCAAGACAACTTTCAACCAATGAATGCAAATTTTGGAATTTTACCAGAACACAATACAAAAATTAAAGACAAAAAAGAACGAAAAATTGCTTATTCTCAAAGAGCGATTGCCAGTATGAAAGAAGTTATTAAGACACACAATATTTAATCCTTGATTTTTTTAAGGACGGTATAAATATGTCACTGAGGTGGATTTTCCACCTTATTTTTTTAACTGTATAATTTCAGACGAGAATAGTTATGTTTTTACTGGCAAATAATTATTTACAAAACACTTATTTTTTGTTATACTTAATAAGCATTTAACTCAAAAATTGACAAATCAGTTAAAGTTGCTAAAAAAAGGAGAGTTTATGAAACAATTAAAAGGAACAACCATAATCGGTGTTCAAAAAGATGACAAAATTGTAATTGCTGGCGATGGCCAAGTGACAATGGGAGAAAGTGTTGTCTTCAAAGGCACAGCTCGCAAGGTTCGCAGATTATACAATGGAAAGGTTGTCACTGGTTTTGCTGGTGGCACAGCTGATGCATTCACTTTGTGTGAAAAATTTGAAAGCATGCTACAAAAACATTCCGGAAATCTTATGAGAGCAGCTGTTGAACTTGCTCAGCTTTGGAGAAGAGACAATGCTCTTCGTCAATTAGAAGCAATGATGATTGTTGCAGACAAAGAAAAAATGCTTATCATTTCTGGTCTTGGTGATGTTTTGGAACCAGAAGATGGTATTTGTGCAATTGGTAGTGGTGGAAATTATGCTTTGGCAGCTGCAAAAGCACTCAAACACAACACAGACCTTTCAGCTCGCGAAATCGCAGAAAAAGCTATGAGAATTGCTGGTGAAATTTGCATTTTTACAAATGGCAATCTAACAATCGAGGAGGCTTAATATGGAACTAACACCAAAACACATTGTCTCAGAACTTGATCGCAACATTATTGGTCAAGCCGAAGCAAAAAGAGCAGTTGCAATAGCTTTAAGAAATCGCTATCGCAGAAGCAAACTTTCTGATGAACTCAGAGAGGAAATCTATCCAAAAAATATTATCATGAAAGGCCCAACAGGTGTTGGTAAAACTGAAATTGCAAGAAGACTAGCAAAACTTGTCAAAGCTCCATTTATCAAAGTTGAAGCAACAAAATTTACTGAAGTTGGTTATGTTGGAAGAGATGTTGAAAGCATGATTCGTGACCTTGCAGAAGCCAGCATCAGACTTGTAAAATCTGAAAGACAATCACAAGTTCAACCAAGAGCTAGGGCTCTTGCTATGAACAGAGTTGTGGAAATTCTTCTTCCAAAACTCAGAGAGAAATATGCTCCAGCTGACGACAATGTAATCCGTGAAAATATTTTCAAAGACCTTTCAGAAGGCAAATATAACAATGAAATTGTTGAAGTTGACATTGTTGAAAGTGCTCAACCAATGCCAATGATGCCAGGTATGGAGATCAACATTGGCGACATGCTTGGCAACATTATGCCAAAAAGAAGAAAAAGAAAAAGATTGGCTGTTATTGATGCAATCAGACTTTTCACAAACGAAGAATGCGACAAACTTATTGATTCAGATAGTGTAAACACAGAAGCTCTTCGTCGTGCAGAACAAGACGGAATCATTTTCATTGACGAAATTGACAAAATTGCTGGTTCAACATCTGGCAGAAGTGGTCCAGATGTTTCAAGAGAAGGTGTTCAAAGAGATATTCTTCCAATTGTTGAAGGATCAACTGTCACAACAAAATATGGTCCAATCAAAACTGATTATATTTTGTTTATTGCTGCAGGTGCTTTCCATGTTAGCAAAATTGAAGACCTTATTCCAGAACTTCAAGGTCGTTTTCCAATCACAGTAGAGTTAGACAGTTTAACAAAAGAAGATTTTGTCAATATTCTTTCAAACACAGAAAACAGCTTGCCAATGCAATATGGTGCACTTTTGGCAGTTGACAATATCAACCTCAAATTCACGGCAGAAGCAATCGACGAAATTGCAAACATTGCTGTTATGCAAAACGAATCGCACGAAAACATTGGGGCAAGAAGACTTCATAGCATCATGGAAAACCTTCTTGAAGATATCAGCTTCAATGCAACAGGTGAACATCCACTTATTGATGTTGTGGTAGACAAACAATATGTTCTTGACCACCTAGACAAACTCATCAAACAACACGACTTAAGAAAATATGTTATTTAATTCATTAGAAGGAGAGAGTTATGATTGAATATATTTCAGAAAGCCAACTTGATCAAGTTTTGGCAGATAACCAATTAGTCATTGTAGATTTTTTTGCAACTTGGTGTGGTCCATGCAAAATGATGGAACCTGTTGTTTCTCAGTGTGCACAAAACCATGCGGATATCAAGTTTGTTAAACTCAATATCGATAGCAGCATGAATGTTGCTATGAAACACAATGTTCAAGTTGTTCCAACCTTTATTGCATTCAAAAATGGTCAAGAATTCAATCGTTGTGTTGGCTACAATCCTATATCTGAATTTGACCTTTTTGTTCAATCACTCAAATAACTCAAAAGTGCATAAAAATCGCACTCAAACAATCAATAAAACCAAAATCAAGTAAAAAAAGTGCAATTTTTTGCACTTTTTTGTTGCAGTGAGTATTGACAATATACTTAACTAATGATACAATACAACTAGTAAAACAAAAGGAGAAACTTATGGAAAAGAAAAAATCAGTGTATCTAGATAATGCTGCCACAACTTCTATGTCTAGTGAAGTTTATCGCGACATGATTGATGCTTTCGGAAAATTTTATGGCAACAGTTCTAGTCTATACACTCTTGGAAGAGAAGCTAAAGAAGCTCTTGATCAAGCCAGAGAAAGAGTAGCAAAAGCCATTGGTGCATCTGCAGATGAAATCTATTTCACAACTGGTGGAACAGAATCAAACAACTGGGCAATCAAGGGTTTAGCAAGAGCAAACAAACACAAAGGAAATCACATCATCACATCTGTTATCGAACACCCATCTGTTTTGGAAAGTTGCAGAGAACTTGAAAAAGAAGGTTTCAATGTCACATATGTTCCTGTTGATGAATTTGGTGTTGTTAAATATGCAGAAATCATCAAGGCAATCGGACCAGACACAATTTTAATCAGTATCATGACAGCCAACCACGAAGTTGGAACAATTCAACCAATCAGAGCTATTGCAGAACTTGCTCGTGCAAATGATGTTATTTTCCACACTGATGCAGTTTTGGCAATCGGTTGTGTAGATATCAATGTAAAAGAAA
>JAZNPU010000076.1:0-4898 GCA_045589795.1 Clostridia bacterium | reverse complement strand
AAGGGTGGAAAAGGTTTATGCAAAACAGAGGTTTATTAATATTGTATTATCGAACAAATATTCTAAAAATGTAGAAATCTTATACTTTAGTATAAAAATTTAACAATTTTTTTAATTTTTTTATGAAAAGTGGTCAAAAGTGGTTGCTTTTTAATTTTTTATTATTATATAATGGCATTGTCAAAGATAAGAAAGGAGGTAGTGGCTATGTTGATTGGTACTTATCGTCATCAAATTGATGAAAAGAATCGCATGAGAATGCCTACAAAGTTCAAAGATGAACTTGGAGCTAACTTTATTGTCACAAAAGGCACCGATCGTTGTTTGTATGCATTTGCAGCAGACAAATTTTCAAACCTTTATGAAAAGTTAACAAACCTACCTATCTTTGATAGCGAAGTTCAAAAACCTGTCCGTATGCTTCTTTCTTCAGCATTTGAAACAGAAGAAGATAAACAAGGCAGAATACTTCTTGCAAAAGAACTCAGAGAATATGCAAACATTTCAAAAAACATTGTGTTCATTGGAAGTGGTAGTCGTGTTGAAATTTGGGCAGAAGAAGAATGGGATGCCTATAACAGTGGCGATTTTACTCAAAGCAGCAAAGCTTTAGCAGATCATGGAGTATAAAAAGTGGAGTTCAAACACATTCCAGTTATGCTAAACGAATGTTTAGAAGGACTTAATCTTAAAGACAATGGCATTTATGTTGATGGAACCATTGGTGGAGCTGGTCATTCATCTGAAATTCTCAGCAGAACAAAAACAGCAAAAATTGTTGGTATTGATCGTGACACAGATGCATTGACAGTTTGCAAAGAAAGACTTTCTAAGTTTTCTAACAGAGTGACACTCATTCATGACAACTTCAAAAACATAAAAAACATTTTGGATGATCTTGGCATTGAAAGTGTTGACGGAATCTTGGTTGACCTTGGAGTTTCAAGTTATCAACTTGACAACGAAGAAAGAGGTTTTAGCTTTAGATACAATTCAAAACTTGACATGCGAATGAACAAAGAACAAAAATTGTCAGCTTATGATGTTGTGAACACTTATTCACTTGAAGAATTAAAAAATGTGATTAAGGATTATGGCGAAGAAAGATTTGCTCACAGCATTGCTCGAAAAATTGTTCAATATCGTGAAAAACAAGAAATCCAAACAACCGGAGAACTCAAAGACATAATTTTGAAAAGTGTTCCGCGATACAAAGGTAATGATGGTTCAAGCAATGTTCAAAGAACATTCCAAGCAATTAGAATTGAAGTCAACCAAGAACTAACAGGTCTTTCAGATTTCATTCGAGCTGCAATGGAAAAGCTTAAACCACAAGGCAGACTTGTCATTTTGACATTCCATAGCCTTGAAGACCGAATCGTTAAACATACATTCCGTGATTTGTCCACAAGTTGTGTTTGTCCATCAGACTTTCCAATTTGTGTTTGTAATCACAAAGCCGAAGGCAAACTCGTTAACAAAATGAGTGTTGCTACACAAGAAGAAATACAACGAAACAGCAGGAGTGCAAGTGCAAAACTAAGAATAATCGAAAAACTATAAACAAGGGGGACCAGATTATGGCGACAGAACTTGAAACTAGAACCAGAACTACCACAACTGAAGGTAGAAGGATTTTTACTGGTATTTATCAAGATGATGTTAGAACCGAATACAGAAGACCAAATTTTAGTGGTATTCAATTTGATACTGTTCAAGATGTGAATGTAGAAACAAGCTACGATTCTCCAGTTGAACAAATTGAAGTTGAAAAAACTAGAAAAGTGGATATGTTGACAGTGGATAGAACCATTGAACAACGACCACAAACTCCTTTGAAAGTTCGACTTAATGCTCGTGGTAAGATTATTGTTAGTGTTTTGGCAATTTGCATTTGTGCCCTTGTTGCTTTTATGGTTGGAAATATTGTCACAATCAACAACCTAAATGGAGTTATTGCTCAAAAACAAGAATATGTTTTGGAACAACAACAAGCTGTTAGTGATTTGCAACAAGAATATGACTCTTTGGAAAATGGTGTTCAAGAAAATGCCACACAAAATGGATATTCTCCAATTGATGCAAGTCAAGTGACTGAAGTTTCTGGTGTGACACAAATTTCAAAAGAAACTGCAGAAATTGAAACCAATTGGTTTGATAGATTGTGCGATTGGCTTTCAGGACTTTTTAACTAAATAAATCATTATAAATCTCTTAGGCGAATATAATTTACTAGCCTAGGAGATTTTTTATTTGTCTTCAGGCTAAAGCTTGGAGATTTTTTATTTTGGAAATTAAATATACAATTGTTTCAATAAAAAGGCGACTTTCTGCAATTTCAATATGTTTTGTATTTTTGCTTGGGTTGTTGTTTGCAAAACTTTTTTATTTGCAAATTATCAGTGGTGGCAATTTACAACAAAAGGGGCTTTCTCAATGGCTAAGAGATTTGCCAATAACGGCTCTAAGAGGAACAATAACTGATCGCAATGGTGTTGCTTTGGCATCTAGCTATACCTCGTATGATGTTTATGTTCGAAAAGCAGACATTAAAAACAAAGCAGCAGTTATTGATGTGTTGAGTGCAAACCTTGCCATTGAACCAGAAAAAATTGATGAAAAAATAACAAAATATAACTATAGCGAAATTTTAATTGAGTCATCAATTGAAAAAGAGGTTATTCAGTCAATTTTGAATAGTTATCAAGAAGGCATATTTTTTTCTGCAACCACAACCAGAAATTATGAATATGACAACATGCTTTGCCAAATTTTGGGATTCACATCAAGTGATGGTGACGGACAAAGTGGCTTAGAGCAAATTTATAATAGTTATCTTAAAGGCATTGATGGGGTGAGTTTGGTTGAGGCAGATTTGAAAGGTTCAACTTTGAAAGATTCGCTTGTTTATTATATCGACAGCATTGATGGCCTTAACTTGCAGCTAACCATTGATTTTCAAATTCAAGCACAAGTTGAAAAGATATTAAGCCAAGCAATGAGTCAAACTGCAGCAAAAAGTGTTTCAGCACTTGTGATGAACCCAAACACGGGTGAAATAATAAGTGTTTGCACATTGCCAAGCTATGATTTGAACAACATTGATCGAACCAATATGGAATTATTGAATAAGCTCAGCAGAGCAACAACCATAACCGACACTTATGAACCTGGTTCAACATTTAAGATCATTGTGACTGCCATAGCTCTTCAAGAAGGCATCACTAGCCGAAGTCATGGTTATTATTGTGGAGGGGCAAGAATTGTAAATGGTGTAAGGATCAAATGTTCTAGAAGGTCTGGTCATGGTCCACAAACTTTGCAGCAAGGGCTTAATAATAGTTGCAACTGTGTGTTTATGAGTTTGATTGAACAAATTGGGCTTAAAAAGTTTTATTGGTATTTGGAGGAACTTGGGTTTAATACCACTTTGGGTTTAGACTTTCCAGGAGAAACAAAAGCTGTGCTTATGCCTGAACCTTTGGTCACTTCGCCAGACTTGTTTAGAATGGGCTTTGGCCAAACCATAGCAATCAGCTCTCTTGAACTTGTGAACACTGTGTCTGCAATAATCAATGGTGGTTCTTTGATGCAACCTTATTTTGTTAAGGCGATAACTGATAACAGTGGTGCAGTTGTTTATCAAAAAGTTCCAACAACACTAAACAAAGTGTTTGATGCATCTGTGACAAATCAAATAAACACCATGCTTGAAGAAGTTGTGAGCAAGGGTGGTGGCAAAAATGCAAGAATTGATGGATTTAACATTGCAGGCAAAACTGGTGTCTTACCCATTTATTACACGGTAGAAAATAATAATAAAACACATATCTTATTGATATGTGTTTTTTTTATTGTGAACTTCTAACAATTTATGTAATCGTTCAAGCTGTTCTGGATTTGGTTGGGGGATTGTATCTTTGTGCTTTTCCGCTTCGTTCCAAAGATATTCTAAAACATAATTAGGGAATTTTTTTTTAAATTTTTATTTAATAATTTTTCATCATTAAATTCTAATGCAATTTCCATTTGAACTTTGTCTTTTGCCAACCAAGTTTCAGCTTTAAGTTTTCTTTTTATTTCATTCATCTTTTGAACCCCCTTATATAATAATGTTGTAAGTAGGGCAAAAAATATCAAAAAAATTAAAATTTCTTTAAAAAATTTTGGTTTGGCATATATTTATGTCGAAATTTATGTTATAATATATGATATGAATGAAATTAAAGTAATAAAGGTTCAAAATCTAAACGATATTGAATTAGGGCAAATAAATAGTTGCGCTAATACTCTTTTTATTACTTCAACAAGAAGTTTGAATTATCAATCTAACAAAAGTAAAAAAATGAATGTTGTTGATTTCACTCAATTACATTCTCAAATTAAATCTTTGACAAAAACAAAGAATTGTTTATCTGAAAGTGAAATGAGATATTTGCTTCACAAAACTATTCTTGATTTGGAGAACAAAACAACAAAACAGGCATATAAAAACTCTATATCTCAAATTTATGAGTTATTTAATAATCTACTTTTAAGTAATGTTACGGAAGATTGTATTAATCTCAAACAAATCAAAAAAACGCATTTATCATCTTTTTCAGATGTATTTCAGTTATATATTGACTATTTAAACACTTTAAAGAAACAAAACAAACAAACATATCAAATAGCATTTGCAGATGTTTTGGGCGATTACTTTAAACAATTTGATAGTGTAGTATTGATAGGTTTTACATTTTTTAATGATGTGCAAAATTTAATTTTTAGAACTTTAATTAAAGAAAACAAACTATCAAGTTTTGTTACTAATGATGATTTTATTATTCAGGAATTCATTAGTCCTTTATTGAATGATAATAATATTCATTACTCACTTGAAATAATGGGGGATAGTA
>JAZNPU010000075.1:0-9962 GCA_045589795.1 Clostridia bacterium | reverse complement strand
TATTTTGTGCAGAGCTAGCACATTTTATTTAATAAATTAATTTTATATATTTATTTTTAGTTTGTCAAATGAATAAGGCCAACTTACAAAAATGTCCAAATTTTTACACAAAAAAAGCAACCCGAAGGTTGCTTTAATTTTTTTTGTTATGCAGCAAGTGTTTCTGCTGGAATTGTTGGCATTGTGATTTTTGTGTATGCACTGTCATTAACGAAATCATAAGAAATACCAATGCTTGAAGGAGTTTCTGTGTTTTCAGGAACATTGCCATATCCCAAGCTTGACATATGAGCATGTTCTGCATTATAGAATTCGAATGATTGTTTATCTGCATCAACTTTTCCAGAAACTGTGTTTGTGCTTAAATCAAGCACTGTTGAAGCAGAGTCTGTGCCGTTCATGATAAGTCCGATGAAGCTTCCTGCAGCACGAGTTCTGTAGCCGCCAACATGCATTTCTTCTTGATCTTGGAATGTGATAACAATGTCAACTGCAGCACTGTTGTTTGTGATTGCAATGTTTCTTGTGTCTAGTTTTTGAACATCGTCACGAGTATATTTTGGATCAATTTCATTGTCGTTTGTGCCATAAACTGGATGTTTTCCAACTGGAATTTCAGTGCCGTAGCTAGCGATTGCACCAATCAAACCACCAGCAAGAATTTGTGTTTCAATAAATTCTTCGCCATTGTTGAATGCTTTTGTGTAAGCACTGCCTGTGATATATGCATCACCTGCAACATCACAATTAGAAATTACAACATATTCGCCACCAACTCTGGCAACAAGTCCACCAAACATTGCAACACCATATGTGTTTCCTTCTGCTCTGTTTTGGTTTAGGTTGATTGTTAGAACATCAACATTGTTAAGTTCTGCACAGCCATAAATAACAGCAACTGCACCACCAACTTTGTGAGTTGTTCCACTGGTTGTTCCAGTTGAAGCTCTTGATGTGACAGTCATTTCAGAAACTGTACAATCTTTAACAAGAACAAGTGTGCTTGTTGATGTTGAATCATCGTTGCCAAGATATGCAACAAGACCTGCAACATCAAAGCCATCTTTGAATGTTGCTTTAACTTCGAAGCCGCTGATTTCATATGGGCTTGATGCTGATGCATCTGCTGCATAGAAATATCCAACAAGGCCGGCTGAAGATTGAGTGTTTTGAATGTTAGTGTTTTCAACTTTTCCGATTGCATTTGAAACAACTTCAACATTAACTTTGCCTTCAGCTTTGATGTTTGAGCTTTCAACAAAGTTTGCAAGACCAGCTGCATTGTAGCCTGTTAGGTTAACATTTGCAGCAACAAGAGCTGTTTCTTCTGTGTTTGTGTATGTAGCATTTGAGTTTCTTAGAACTTCTGCAAGACCACTAACCTCATAACCGATTACTCTACCAGCTGTGATAACATTAGTTAAATCTGAATCGTTTACAACAACGAAACCAGCTGAAACTCTTGTGTATACTGCCATTGCTACATTTGATGTGATGTCTTCGTAAGAAGAGTTAGATGTGTATGCAACAATACCTGCAACATATGTTAGCAAGTCTGCATCATAATCATCAGAAGCCAACCAAGCATCAAATTGGAAGTCTTTTTGGCTTACATCTTCAACAGAAACTGTTGTTGTAATGCCAGAAGCTTTAACAAAATCTGCACGACCAGCAAGTCCACCAATACGGTTTTTGTTGTTGTATAGTGCATTTGAAGATAATGTGATGTTGCATTCTTCAACTACGATTTCATTGTTTTCTTGAGCCCAAAGTTGTCCAGCAAGTCCACCAACCAACATTTCGCTGTGGTTGCTTGCATTGTTTGCTGTGAAATTAACTGTGTAGTGAGCAATTTTGCTGTCTGCACCAGAAGTGTTGTAGTCGTAAACAACACCTGCAACACCACCAAGACCGTTGATTGTTGCGACACCAGATGTGCCATAAGCATATCCGTTGATTGTTCCGCTAATTACAGAATCATATTTTGTTTCTGTGACAACTTCAATTTGTTGACCGAATGTTGCAGAACTTTCATCTTCGTCTGTCACATATTCAGTTGTTTCAACTGTGTATTGACCATCAATGATTGTGTTTCTTGCATCACCAACAAGAAGACCTGCTCTAACAGCTTCAAGTGGAGTTGTGTTGCCTGCATCTGTTAGGATTTCTAGAACTTCATCAGACATTGTGATTGTTGCATTTTCAAGACTTAGTCCCAAAATTTCAGCACCCAATGTGTTTCTGAAAAGACCAGTTGTAAGCATGCTATATGTGTCTTGCAATACTACATAATGATCTTGATAGTTGTCTGCATTGATGTTGATGTTCATGTTGCTGATTGAATGACCATTACCGTTGAATGTTCCAGTGAATGCTGCATTTGGTTTTGTAGCAAATCCTTTCCAATCAATACCAGCAAGATTTACATCTGCAACAAGTTCAACAACACTGTCGATTGCTGCATCTGTGAATACAGAAACTTGTTCGTCCATTTTTGCTGCAAGATTTACAAGACCTTCAGCATTTGCAACATAGAATGCATCTTCTGCTGATGCACCAGTTCCTTGAATGTAAACTGCTACATCATATGTTGTTGTGCTTCCGTGTTTGTCGGTTGTTGCAATTGCTTTGAATGAATAAACTTCACCAACATTTGCAGTTGCGACAAAACCAGGGTCAACTGTGTATGTGTTTGTCTTTGCATCTAAAATGAGCCAATCAGATTTTTCACCTTGATATTCCAAAGTTAGGTTTCCAGCCTCTTCACTATAGTTAGAAAAAGCTGTAATTGTTTGTTCACTTGTATATGCAACTGCTTCATTTCTATGAATTGGAGCTGTTAAAGCAATAATTGCTGAAACCAATGTGTAAACTCCAAGAGATAATGTGATAACTGCACCCAAAATAAGTGATGTTATAAGACCTTTTTTAGCCATAATAATTCCCCTTTTTTGTTTGATAAATCAAGTATATGACAATTGAGGGCAAATGTCAATACTGATTTTGAAAAAAATATCTATTTTTATCACCCTATTTGGGCGATTTGAGTGGCTTTTTGCGATTTTTTGAATGTTTTTGAGTTGATTAGTCACAAAAAACATAAAATATCAGCAAATTGTTTTCACAAAAAAACTCCCCCGAAGGGGAGTTATTTTTAAGATTGTGGTGTTGAGAAAAATTCAACATAGAAAATAAATTGTAATGGATTGCCATTTGGGGCAACTGCTTCACTTGAAACAACAATGCAAACAGTTGTTTTTTGTGTGTAGCCAGAAACAGCTGAAACAGTGAACTCATTTGCAAGAGTTTTTTCTACAGTGAAGTTTGAATTGTTTGTTGAAACAGTGATCGGAATGTTGTTATAGTCCAAGCAAATATTGTCAGAATATAATAGCACTGAGAATGTTGTTTTATAAGAAGATGTTTTGTATGTATTCTCGGCAGTTTGTTGATATGTTGAGCTGGTTTTAATAAATTCACTTTCGCCAGACATTGAAATATAAGCTTGGTCAACAGCTGGAACAACAATCAAATTGATTTCGGCTGTGTGTTCCAGATAAGTTCCGCTAAGTTTTTTGATTTTTGCTGTGATTGTTGCTTGACCTTGCAAGCCAGTTGAAATTGCAACAAGATTGTTTTCATTAACAGAAACTATATTTGGTGAAGAACTTGTTAGTTCAATGTTGTATTGTGAACGATCAATAACTTTTGTTTCTCCACCAATTACTGCATTTAGAACCAAGTTATATGTTCCACCCTGATTGATATATGCTTGAGATTGGCTAAATGAAATGTTTGTTGGATATTCTTTTGCTCTGACAATGCAGGTGTCAACATCGTTTTCATCAAGGCCATACATAAGTGCAACTTTGGCTTCTTTGAAAGAAAGTGTTCTGATTGTGAAAAGATATGTTTCTTCATCGAGATAATAATCGTCCATGCCACAACCAGTCACATTGAATGAAAAACTATAGTTTGAAGCATTTGAAGGATTAACCTTGAAAGTTAGTTCAACTGATTCACCATAATCTGCTTCAAAAACATCTTTGGTGAAATAAACAGATTTCATTTCTGCAGGGTCAAGATTTGAACATGCAGAGAACAAAGGCATGCATGCAAGCCCTAATAATATAAATGCCAAACTAACAATAAATTTTTTCACAGGTTCTCCAATAAAACCGAGTTTTTCACTCTAGTATTTTTATATGAATAATTATAGATTTTTATTATGCTCCTTGTCAAACAATTTAAGCCAAAAAACAAAGCAATAATAAAGGCTCGTCTTTTTAGACGAGCCAATAAATTAAACTTTTACAATTTGAATTGTGTTGTTTTTGAGCACAATAACTGGAATTCCTTTGTTTAACATTTTATTTTTAACCAAATATTCAACACAGTTTTCTGCGGTTAATTTTCCTTTTGCCAAAATTGGAATAACACCATATAAAAGTGCTGATTGATGAAATTCTTTTTCGTTTGTGAAGAATGCAAAAATTTCTGCAGCTGGACGATAGTTGCTGATTGCATTTGCACTTGCATAGTCATCTAGACAGATGATTGCACTGTTGCCAAAAGCATATTCAAGGGCACAAACACCATAACCAATATTGCCTTCCATGCTCATATTTTCTGGTTTGTAGTAAGCAAAGTCATTGCCTTCGCTGGCCATGTCCATTTTTGTTGCAATTCTTGCCATGGTTTTAACAACCAATGCTGGGTGTTTTCCTGCACTGGTTTCACCAGACAACATGATTGCTGTTGTGCCATCGCAAATTGCATTTGCAACATCTGAAATTTCAGCACGAGTTGGACGATTGCTGGCTGTCATGCTTTCCATCATTTGAGTTGCAGTGATTGAAATTTTGCCATGAACTTTGCACTCATTGATAAGTTCTTTTTGAATGAGTGGAATTTCAGCAAAATCAACTTCCACACCAAGGTCGCCCCTGGCAACCATAATTCCATCACTAACTTCCAAAATATCATGAGCATATTGAACACCGTAATCACATTCAATTTTGCTGATGATTTTCATATTTGGTTTTCCAAACTTTTGCAAAAGTTTTCTAACTGCCAAAACATCTTCTGGTTTTGTGACAAAACTGATAGCCAAATAGTCAGCATCAACACTGCAAGCAAATTCAATGTCTCTTTTGTCTTGTTCAGATAAATATGGCATATGGATTTCAACATGAGGAAGATTAACTGCCTTTTTGTTTGAAAGTTTTCCACCAACAATAACTTTTGTGTGAATATCTGTTCCTTCAACAGATTGAACTTTGAGTTCAATTTTGCCATCGTTAAGCAAAATTGTTGTTCCCTTTTGAACTTCTTGATATAGTTTTGAATAGTTCACATAAGCAACTGTGTTGTTGCCTAAAATCTTTTTTGTTGTTAACACAAAAGATTGACCTTTTACAAGTTCAACTTTTCCGTTTTCAAAATCTCCCACTCTGATTTCTGGGCCTTTTGTGTCTATCATGATTGCAAGAGGCATATTAAGTTCTGCTCTTGCTTTTTTTGCTTCGGTTATAAGCTGTAAATGACTTTCGTGTGTGCCATGACTCATATTAAATCTGGCAACATCCATGCCACCAATTAACATTTGTTTTAAGATTTCTTTTTCGCTTGCAGCTGGTCCAATTGTGCAAACAATTTTTGTTCTCTTCATATTATTTCTCCTGATAAATATTATATTGAAAACACATAAAAAAAGCAAACAAATAACGATTAATATGCCATTTGTTTGATTTTCTTTTGGTTTTTGAAAACAAAAAAATAAAAACAGACCATTTGGTCCGCTTTTATTTGTCTGTAAAATTAAAATAATTGTTTGGATTTATGAGTTTATCGTTTTCATAAACTTCCAAATGCAAGTGAACACCTTCTGCTTTTTCTGTCACACTGGTTCCAACCACTCCAATCTCTTGACCAGTTTTGACTGTGTCGCCCTCTTCAACAAGTGCAGTGGCAGCCAAACTTTTATAAACAACTTTGAGTGAATCGGATATTTTTAAGGTTATAACTAATCCTTCCATCATATCATTTTTTACACTTTCGATTGTTCCAGCATAAACGGCAAAAACTTTGTCGCCCTCCTTGGCTGAAAAATCCACAGCTTGGTGTGTTTGCCAAATGCCTGTTGTTTTGTCTTCTAAAAGTTTGTTGTCGGCATAATCTTTGCTGATTGTTGGGTTTTCCAAAGGAGAAACAAACACTACTGGTTCGTTTGAACTAACAGGGGTGTTAACTTCGGTCTCTGGAGGTTGAAGCTGCTGATTGAGTTCGGTATCTTTAAGTGAAAAGTATGTTGAAAAGCCAACAATTGCAACAGTTAAAACTGTTGTTGTGCAGATGATGATTGCTAATGCATTTCTTTTGAAAAAGACCTCTGCTTTTCTTAAAAATCTTTTTATTTTTGTTTTCATGATTGTTCTCCTTGTTTTGAGTTATAGAACAATCATTGACCAAATAAGCACAAATATTCATACTTTTTGAATTATTTTAATAAATTTTCGAAATAGCCAAATTCAAAAAAGAATTTAAGAATGTTGTTTTTGGAATTCACACACGAACACAGTGCCATAGCTGACTCTATTTGTGAAGAATCTATGCCTATTTTGGAAAACATAAACCTACTTTTGCATTCATTAATCAGATTTTTCAAATATGGCAAATATGCTTTCAAGTGATAGGTGATTCTTTGCTTTTCTTTTTCTGTTTTTGCTGAAGAAATGATTTGAGAAACATCTAACATAGAAAATGAATAATTCTTTTTTAAGCAAAAAATATATTTGTTTAAGTTTATGTTTACTCTGAACAAATCAAACTTGTGCATGCACTCATAAAGCCTTGTCAAAGTGTTGGTTGCTGCAACCAAATTGTCAACAATGCTTTGTTTGTTCAAACAAAGCAAAGAAAGAATATCCCACTCTGCTCCCAAAATTGTTGATAACTTTTCATTGTTTATGAGAGCTGCAACCGTGCCATATAATTTGATTACTGATTTTTTTGTTCCGTCGCATAAGTTTATGCACTTAATTAGTTTTGAGCAATCAAAAACCTCTTGCTTCAAAATAAGTTTTTCAAACTCTTTTTCATAATGCACTATGTTTTTGTAGCTCAGCACCTTTTCTAGCACAAAAATATTTTCTTCAGAAAAAAAAGTATCCAAAATTAAAGCAAACTTGGGTTTTGAGCAGGTGTAAAAACAAAACTTGCTGTCTTTCAAAAATGCATATTTGCTGAAACTATATTCAGCAAGCTCTTCAACTGGCACAAGTGCATAATCTATTTGATTTTCAAAAGCATAATATTTAACCAGACTTTGCAAATGAAGTTTTCCAACAGCAATCACAAAATCTTCACTGTGAAAAAGCATATTTTGAGCAAATTTTTCTGTTGCATAGCAAGGAGCTATTACAGTTTTTATAATCTTTGCTTTTTGGGGCAAAAATTCAATAACTTTTTCTCTTTTTTTTGATGAAACACTTTCGTCCATTATGACATGAATGCAGTCATACTTATCCAAAAGTTGCCTCGTTTGCAAAACACTATCAAAAACCAACAAAAATTGCTCATTCATAAGATTATGTTAGCAAATGCTAGCAATTTCAAAAACGAATATTTTTGAAATAAAAAACCGATAACAAAAAAATAATACAACATTTTGTCGTATTATTTTAATTGATATATTGACTTATTGTTTTGAGTTCTTCACCCGTGCTGATTCTGAATTGTTTGGAAAGAACATTGATTGCTTCAACCAAACCATCTCTGCTTGAAAATTTGAGTCGGTGAATGTTTGAGATGTCTGTTTGAGCAATGTTTTTTAACACCCCTTGCGAAACAGGTTCTAACATGAGGTTGTCAACCACTGCACTACACTTTTTGCAAACCACACCACAACTATCAAAAGAATAGTTAAAGCCATATTGCAAAAGTTTGTCGCTGCCACAGCAAGAACATTCTTCAATTTTAACGGCATAACCAATAATGGCTAAGGCATCTAATAAAAATCTAACAAGCACTGCCATTGAAGAAGCACTTTCAAACTCTAATTGTTTTAGAGATTTTAATAACAAAACAAAAAGTTCAAGCGATTGGTCGTTTTCTTTGATTGTTTTTTTGCAAAATTCTAGCATTGTTGTGCCAACTATATATTTGTCGAAATCGCTTGTGATTTCAAAAAAGTTTTCAATCACAGAAGCATTCATAACTGTATAAAAGTCGCCTTTTTTGTTAAGCAAAAATTCAGCATAACAAAAAGGTTGCCCAATGCTTGCTAGTTTTGCTTTTGGTTTTTTAACACCCTTGATTGTTGCCCAAATCAAACCATGTTCAACAGAAAACAAAGCCAATTTTTTGTCTGCATCTTTATAATCTTTGGAATCTATAACTATTGCTTGAATTTTTATGTCGTTCATTTGTGTGTCCTAAAAAATATTATTGCCCCATTTGCTCTTGTCTTTCTTTTTCTCGAGCATTTCGGATTTGTCTGGCTCCTCCAATGAATCCACTATAAACTTTCAAGCTTCCGCAGCTTTTATTTTTTGGATCTGAAAAAACTTTCCATGCAAGATCATCAATCATCTTTAGATCTCTGTCTTCTTTGTTATATGTTCTATAATTTTTGTTTGCCATACACAAATCTCCTTCACCGTTGATATTTGAATTGTTGACCAAAAACGGAAAGTTAATCCTTTTGAAAATTATTAGTGGTTTTTCTACAAATCTTGATCATTATAGCCAAGGTCTGTTAAGAGATATTTGTTATCTCGCCAGTTTTCCTTAACTTTGACAAAAAGTTTGAGGGTGACAGGAACTCCCAAAATTTTCATTAGTTCGCCCCTTGCAGAAGTTCCAATTCTTTTGAGCATTGCTCCACCTGTGCCAATCACAATTTGTTTGTGACGATCACTTTCACAAATGATATCTGCAAAAATTGTCACTTTTTTGTTGCCTTCTAAATATTTTTGAAGCTCTATTGCAATTCCGTGAGGAACTTCTTGTTGCAAAAATAGCAATGCTTTTTCTCTGATGATTTCTGCAGCAACAAACTTAACTGGTTTGTCGGTGTATGTATCAGTTGGATACATTGGTTCGCCTTCTGGTAAACAAGTTGAAAGCTCTTGAACAAGTTCGTCAAGTTTTTGTCTTCTTAGTGCACTGATTGTGAAGAATTTGTTGACAAACTTATATTCATTGAGTCTTCCCAAAACAGGATATAATTTTTCAAAGCTTGAAACATCAATTTTGTTCACAACAACATAAACTGGAACTTTTGCATTTTCATATCTTTTGATGATGGCATAGTCTGTATCGGTCACAGAAGTTGCATCTAGCAACACAACAATAGCATCTGCACCAAGCGAACCACTTGTTGTTGCTTTGCTCATATATTCCCCAAGGGCAGATTTTGTGTTTTGCACACCAGGTGTATCCACAAACACCATTTGAAAATTGTCTGTGTTGTAAATTCCCAAAATTTTTGTTCGTGTTGTTTGTGGTTTTGGGCTGGTGATGCAAACCTTTTCGCCAATGATAGCATTAATAAGACTACTTTTCCCTACATTTGGTTTTCCTATTACTGCAATGAACCCTGATTTGTATGACATATTATTCTCCCTTCAATTTTTCAGCAATTTTTTGTTCTTGTTCATTCATTGTTTGATAATCTTTGTCTTCAATGTGGTCGTATCCTAGCAAATGCAACACACTATGAATCACAAGTTTTTGAACTTCTTGACAAAGTTTCCAATTATATTCTTTAGCTTGTTTTTTTGCTTGCTTTAAGCAAATTGCCATATCTCCCAAATATGTTCCTTCTTGCTCAACAATTTCCCCAACTTGAGTATCTGTTGCAGGAAACGACAAAACATCTGTCACTTTGTCTATGTTTCTGAAATCTTTATTGAGCCTTTGAATTTCTTTTGGACTAACAAACTTTATTGACAATTCCA
>JAZNPU010000074.1:0-3671 GCA_045589795.1 Clostridia bacterium | reverse complement strand
GGTTGATAACTGAAGAGGAATTTGAACAAGCAAAACAACAACTTAAAAGCGAATAATAAGATAAAAAGATGACTGCTGCTATGCAGTCTTCTTTTTGTAAAAAAATATAAAATTATTGCAATTTATGTCAAAAATAATTGATTAATTATACATATAAATGTATAATAGTTTTATATGTAAAAAGAGATAATAAAGTCAAGGGGTGGCAAAGTGAAAAATTGGGGAAAGGTTATATCTAAATATTTAGTCTGTTTTAGTATTTTTGTTGCAACTTTAGTGAGCGGCCTTTTTGGAATCGGTTCATTTTTTGCCAACCAAGAATCTCTACACAACACCACCACAAATGAAAAACCTATTGTAAACACTTTGACACTTGAAAGCGATTTTACAACCAATCAATATATTATTTTTGCTGGAAAGGCATATGAATATGTTCCAGAACAAGAAGCTGTTTCAACAGCAACAGTTTCTGAAACAAAAAACATCAGCTTCGATGCAAACAACAAATTAGAACTTATTTTTATAGAAGATAGTGTAAGCACACTGTCTTCTTTTGCTGTTTCTAATGAAAATATTGCAAGTAAATTAACAGCTGAACTTAAAGATACAAAAATTGATATGACTGTTGTTGATAAATATGACACAGTTGAAATTTCTTCAAGTGTTGATGCAAAATTTACATTAAACAGCTTAGTATTTTCTTCAAACAATAAATTGTGCTATTCAAACTTGGTTTTCAATCTTGGCGAGTTCTCTGGCAACACAAGTTTCATGAATGCAACCGCTGCAACAGAAGCAAAAGTGGTTTCTATTTCTGATGGAGAATTGGATTTATCAGGTTCAAAAGAATATGTTGGCGAATCTGGATATAGAGCAGTGATGCAAACCGGTGGAACTTTGACTTTAAGTGGAATAACATTAAATAGTTTTTCTGTTTCTGGCAATGGTGGTGCAGTTTATCAATCTGCAGGAACATTGAACACAAATTGTACAATTAAAAATTGCTCTGCAACAGCTGGTGCTGGTATATATTCTGCAGGAACTTTGAATGTGACAGGAGGAACCATCTCCAATAATAATGCAACAAATGGTGGTGCGGGATTTTTAATTGCTGGTGGAACAGCAACTCTTGCCAATGTGTCAGTTCAAGACAACATAACAACAGGTAGCTATGGCCATGCTATTTATGCCACAGATGGAGCAACAGTAACTGTAAACAGCGGAACATATTCAACACAGAATTCAACATATCCAGCAGCAACAGTTATTGTTGGTGAGGCAACAATGAATTTGGTTGGTGGAACCTTCAAGGGCTATAATTATGCATTTGACACATTCTCTGCTGCCGAAGACGATGCAAAGTATGTTTTGAAGGGGAATCCAACTGTTGAAGCATCAAGTGGAATCCACTTTTGGTTAAACCAATACACATATTTAACTGTTGAAACAACATTGACTAAATCATATACTGTCTACAAAAGTGCATTGACGAGTATAGATGATAATGATGTTTCAAACAGTTATATTGCATATGGCACAAACAGCACTCAAATGGATGCTGCAGAAAAGAAAATATCTGTTTCTAACTATGCTCATTATCATCAAAACAGCACAGAAATGAAAGATGATTATTTGGTTTGTGAATACAAAAGCTATACGGCTTCATTTGACGGGAATACTGGAAGTGATTGTGATGATATTGTTCAAAAATACACAAAACCATTGGGAACTCTTCCTAATAGCTTAAAAACAGGTTATACACAAGAAGGCTGGTTTACTGCAGCAAGTGGTGGTTCTGAAATTTCTAGTTCAACCACAATGCCTGCAAACAATATCACTTATTATGCACAATGGACAGCTAATAATTATACCGTGACATTTAATCCAAATGGTGGATCAGTTTCAACAACCAGCAAAACTGTCACATATGATTCAACATATGGCACATTACCAACTCCAACACGAACAGGATATACATTCCTTGGTTGGAACGGAAAAAATCTTCTTGATTTGTCTTCTTCATTAGACACTCCAATAGGAACAACTTTTGTGGAAGATGGAAAGTTGAGTTTTAATGTTAAAACAGGAACAAACACAATTAATTGTTTTAAGGTTCAAACATATTTGAATGGAAGCTATACATCTCGTCAACTTTTTTCAACAGCAAAATTGGGATATAACGAGTATGAAATAAAAAAAGATAGTTCATTCAATCAATTAAGAATTGCGGTGAATGGTTCAACTTCTGACTCGCATTATCTTGTTGATGTGTCTCATTTGGTTGATGGAACAACATATTTAATGTCTTTCAATATTGATTCATTTGATGGAGCTGCTTGCACATGTGTTGTTTCAAATATCATGATAGAAGAGGGAAAAACATACACTGGCTATCAACCACATTATGTGTTAAGCACATCAACTGTTAATATTGCAAGCAATCACACATTAACTGCAAAATGGAAAATTAATTCTTATACAGTGCATATTTTCAAAGGTCAAGAACAATTGCTTGATGCAGCTACTCTTGCAAAACCTTCAACAACATCTGGGAATACATGCACAGTTTCATATTCTCCAGAAAATGGTGGAACATGGACAAGCACTCCAACTGATTCTGTTAATCCATTTGTAGTATTGACTCAAACAGTTAATTTGACTAAAGGAACTCAATATTATTTCCATATGACAATCCGCAATACTGATGGAACAGTTCCAACTTCAGGAAGTATGCAATTGTTTATTGGACCAAACGGAAACTACACAGAAGACAACAGTGTGAAATTCTATTATGGTGGAGGTTTGGCAACATTCACAGCTCCAAGCACAGCAACATACAAGTTTAGATTAGACAATGACTATTCTGGAAAACAAGTCGTTGTGACGAACTTCTGGGTGTCAAGTGCATCAGCAACAAACTATCAAACAGCAACTGTTAATTATGCTGCAACATATTCTTTGGGAACACCATCAAGAACAGGACATACATTTGATGGTTGGACAGTTGCAACAAGCAATTATTCAATTAATTCATCAGCACACACAATAAGTGGCTCAGCATCTGTTAGTGGAACAACACTTACAATGGGAGCAGGAAATGCTTTTGTGTTTGCAAATTATGATCTTAACACATACACTGTGACAATAAACAGCAACAACACAGATTATGGAACAGTTAACAAGAGTTCTGTGACTGCATATTATGGTGCTGCTGTTAGCACAAATGGTTCAACATTGTCTATCGGTGCAGATTCTGTGACAGCAACACCTGCAACATCAACAGCACAATACACATACAGTTTAGAGTCTTGGGATAATGCAACTGGAAGTATCACAGCAAACAGAACTATTACGGCCAATTTTACTAGAGTTATAAACACATATACAGTGACAATTACTTCAAACAATTCTGACTATGGTTCTGTTTCAAAAACCAGTGTGGTTGTTAACTATGGAACAACTTATTCAACTAGTGGATCAAAATTAACTCTTGGAACAACAGAAATCACAGCAACTCCAAAAACAAATACTGCCAAGTATACATATGGATTCTATAACTGGAGCTCAACAAGTGGAACTGTCACTGGCAATTTGGAAATAACGGCAATATTCACTCAAACAATCAATCAATTTGATGTGACAATTGCTGTGACACCTAGTGGATACGGAAC
>JAZNPU010000073.1:0-2217 GCA_045589795.1 Clostridia bacterium | reverse complement strand
ATAAAAATAATTTTTTCTTTCAAACACTGTATATCTAGAAATTTCACAGCCAAAAGATAGCCCTGCTTTGATTGCAAGTTCAACACATCTTTTGTTCAAAATTGGCAATGCACCAGGCATACCAGTGCAAACAGGACATGTGTTAGTATTTGGTTCGGCACCAAATTCGTTTTTGCAAGTGCAAAATACTTTAGATTTTGTGTTTAGTTCGGCATGAATTTCAAGCCCAATAACAATATCAAAATTTTCTAAACTCATTGTTATTTTCCTCCTAAAACGGTTCTAAAGATTTTTGTAATTTCAAACAAGGTTTCTTCGTTGCAATGATCTGCCATGAATTGCATACCAAGTGGTAATCCATTTTCTGCCACTGAATATGGAACAGAAATTGCAGGTACACCAGCAATATTTGCAGGAACAGTGAACAAATCTTCAAGATACATAGCAACTGGGTCGTTAATTTTCCCACCGATTTCAAATGCAGTCGAAAATGTTGTTGGAAGCATGATTGCATCACAGTTTTCAAAAGCTTGCTTAAATTCTTTTTTGATTAGTCTTTGAACTTTTTTTGTCTTGTTATAGTATGCATCAAAATAGCCACTAGAAAGAACAAAGTTTCCTAGCATAATTCTTCTTTTAACTTCAGCACCAAAGCCTTCACTACGGCTTTTAACAAATACACTCTCAGTGTCAATGGCTTCTTTGCTTCTAGTTGTATATTTCACCCCATCAAATCTAGCAAGGTTTGATGTTGCTTCTGCTGGAGCAAGAATATAGTAGCATGCCAAACTATTTGCAATATGAGGAACATCAACTTCAACAATTTCAAAGCGATTTTTAATTTTTGAAACTGCATTTTCGAAGTTTTCATAGCAACCCTTTGATTTTAATTTTTCCACGATTTGCTTGCAAACACCAATTTTATATTTATCTTTTTTATTCATTACAAATTGATTATTTATGCTTGTTCCATCATGAAAATCTTTGCCAGCAATAATTTTCAAAACATACTGACAATCTTCAATTGTTTTAGCGATTGGAGATGCTTGATCAAGCGAACTTGCAAATGCAACAATGCCGTATCTTGAAACCGTGCCATAGGTTGGTTTAATTCCCACAACACCATTAAATGCTGCAGGCTGACGGATTGAACCACCAGTGTCTGTTCCGATTGCACAAGGAACCATTCCTGCTGCAACACAAACAGCACTTCCACCACTTGAACCACCAGAAACATATTTTGGATTAATAGCATTTTTGCAAGGTCCATAACAACTGTTTTCGCAGCTGCCACCCATTGCAAATTCGTCCATATTTGTTCTGCCAATAATGATAGCATCTTCTGCTAAAAGTTTTTCAACCACAGTTGAAGAATATGGTGCAACAAAATCTTGCATAAACTTGCTCGCACAGCTCATTTTTTTGCCTTTATACAAAATGTTATCTTTGATTGCTATTGGAACACCAGCAAGCAAGCCAACAGGTTCTCCGTTAGCAATTTTTTTGTCGACGATTTTTGCATTTTCAACTGCATCATCAAAAATTTCAACAAATGCATTAAGGTCTTTCTTTTCTTCACATTTAGCAAGAAAGAACTTTACAACCTCTTCACTTGTCACTTCTTTGTTTGCAATTTTGTCTTTGATTTCAATCAAACTCAATTTAGAAAAATCCATTATTCAACCACCAGCGGTGCAACAAAGCAACCGTCCTTTTTTTGAGGTGCATTTAGCAAAGCATCTTGTTGCTGTAAGCCAGGTTGTGGTTCGTCACCACGAAGACTGTCTAGGGCAATAGCTTCGTCTGTTTCTAGAAGATCTTCAGGGAGTTTCAATTCTGCAATTTCATTGACAAAATTAATTATATTTTCAAATTCTGCTTGAAATTTTTCTTTTTCTTTTTTTGAAAATTCAAGCTTACTCAATTTTTCTAAACGATCAATTGTGTTCATTATTTGCACTCCGTTAAAATAATAATTTCAAACAAGGCATAAAACCTTTCTATATTTCTATAAAAAGGTTTCAATGCTAAATATTAAAGTTTTTTGATAAGTTTCAAGTCTACACGACCTTTTTCGTCGATTTTAACAACTTCAACTTCAACTCTGTCTCCAATGCTTACAACATCTTCAACTCTTTCAACCCTCTTGCTAGAAAGTTTAGAAATGTGAATCATGCCGTCGCAAGCACTTGTAAGCTCAACAAATGCACCAAATTG
>JAZNPU010000072.1:0-2625 GCA_045589795.1 Clostridia bacterium | reverse complement strand
TCAACCTAAGAGGTTTGGTTGTTGGAATCACTGATGAAAATCTTAGCAATGCAATAAAAAATAACATAGCACAATAATCGGGGGTATAAATATTGGCTACACCAAATCAAAAAATTGAACTAGAAAATATTAAGGCCGTTCAAGAAACCTTAAGGAAAGGGGGAGTATCAAGTATAGCTGCAAATTTGAAAAGACTCAAATTGCAACTAGATCAGTTTAGTGCTCTTCTTTCTAGCAGGGAAGCAGAATTGGTTAAAAAAGTGGAAGCTGCAAAAGCTGCTAGTCAACCAAAACCACAAGCGCCAGCTCAAAATCAACCACAAGCTCAACCTGTCAAAAAGGAAACCAAGGTCCGCAAGTTTGATCAACAGCCATCAAACAGACCAGCAGGGCAAGGATCACGACAACCAGGACAAGGCAAACCAAATAACTTTGCAAAAGGTCCAAATGTCGCTCAACAAAAAACAACAGGTCCAAAACTTGCAAAACCAGTTGAAACTTTTGATGCATCAAGCCTAACCAAAAACACTCAACATGTTAAAAAGAAAACATTTGAAAAACCACTAGACGACAAAAAGTCTATGAACAAAAAAGCTTTGGTTATGAGAGGTTATGTTGCTGACGAGTCTCTTGAAGATGATGGTGAAAGTGTTCGCATGGGCAGCAAAAAGAGAAACAAAAAGCAGGAAAAAGCAAAAGAACAAGTTGTTATGCCTGCTATCACTCATGCTGTTATCACCACAGAAAACCTAACAGTTAAGCTTTTGGCAGAAAAAATTGGTAAGCCTGTCACTCAAATCATCAGCAAATTCTTGCTTCTAGGAATGATGGTTAACATCAACAGCAATATTGATTATGCATCTGCAGAATTAATCGCTGGCGAATTTGGAATTACCCTAGAAAAGAAAGTTGAAAAAACATACGAAGAAAGAATTGCTGAAATGGTTAAAGACACTTCTTCAGAAGAAGAACTCAAAGAAAGACCTCCTGTTGTCACTGTTATGGGTCATGTCGATCACGGTAAAACATCACTTCTAGACAGCATCAGAAAAACTCATGTTGTTAGCGGTGAAGCTGGTGGAATCACTCAACATATCGGTGCCTACACAATCAATGTAAGTGGAAAATCTGTGACATTTATTGATACCCCAGGTCACGAAGCATTCACTGCAATGAGAAAAAGAGGTGCTCAATTAACAGACATTGCAATCTTGGTTGTTGCGGCTGACGACGGTGTTATGCCTCAAACCAAAGAAAGCATCAAACATATCAAAGAAGCTGGTATTCCTATGATTGTTGCAATCAACAAAATCGACAAAGAAACAGCAAATATTGAAAGATTAAAACAACAACTTGCAGAAAATGATGTTCTTCCAGAAGAATGGGGTGGCGATGCAATCCTAGTTCCAATTTCTGCAAAAACTGGACAAAACATTGACAAACTTATCGAAATGATTTTGTTTGTTGCCGAATATCAAAACCTAAGAGCAAATCCAAAAGCAATGGCAAGTGGCTGTATCATTGAAGCAAGACTCGACAAAGGTCTTGGTTCTGTTGCAACAGTGCTTGTTCAAAATGGAACATTGCATGTGGGCGACCATGTTGTTATTGGAATGGTGACTGGTAAAATCCGTGCAATGACAAACGACAAAGGCGAAAGAGTTAAAGTGGCTGGACCAAGCACTCCAGTTGCAATCATGGGTCTTTCTGGTGTTCCAAATGCTGGAGATATGCTTTATAGTGTAGATGAAAAAATGAGCAAAAACTTGGCCCTTGAAAGACAAGAACTTGCAAGATCAAGCATGATCAAAGGTGCTGACCTTTCAATTGACAACCTGCTCAACAAAATTGCTGATAGCAACTTCAAAGACTTCAATGTAATTGTAAAAGGTGATGTTTCTGGTTCTGTTGAAGCATTAAAACAATCACTATCTGCAATTGAAAACGAAGAAGTTAAAGTTCGTTGCATTCACGGTGGTGTTGGCAACATCAATGAAAACGATGTCAGCCTTGCAGTTGCTGCAAAAGCATTAATTATTGCATTCAATGTCAGAACAGATTTCAATGCAAAAATTATTGCCGAAAAAGAACATATAGAAATTCATCAATCAAAAATTATTTATGAAGTTCTAGACTATGTCACAAACCAAATCAACAAACTTCTAACACCAAAATATAAAGAAGTTGTGATTGGTCATGCTGAAGTTCGTGTTATCTTCAAGGCAAGTAAAGTGGGAGCAATTGCTGGTAGTTATATTCTTGACGGAAAAGTGACAAGAAACAGCAAAGTTCGCATCACAAGAAAAGGCACTGTTGTTTATGAAGGCGAAGTTAACACCCTTCAAAGAGAAAAAGATCAAGCTGCCGAAGTTAAAGCTGGTTTTGAATGTGGTATCACCTTCAAAGATTTCACAGCAATGCAAGAAGGCGACATTGTTGAAGCTTATATCATGGAAAGAATCAATTAATAAAAAGGAGAATCTCTTATGCCAAATGTTAGAATGAGTAGAATCAATGCAGAAATTCAAAAACATGTTGCAGGCATCATAGACAAAAAGTTGTCTCACCCAAACCTCAGTGGTGTGCTTATCACAGTTTTGCATGTAGACACAACACCTGACATGC
>JAZNPU010000071.1:0-5224 GCA_045589795.1 Clostridia bacterium | reverse complement strand
ACGACAAAATTGCATTTAGCATGTTTATAACTATTGGAACAGCTACTACGCATATTGCAATTTTGCCTCCGAATAATATTTTTGAACTGATACTTTTGTTTCCAGCATCATCAGCAATGTCAGCTGAAAATTCAGTTATATATCCAATTGATAGAACTTTTACTATTGGTGAAATAACAACTGAAGAAATTCTAATATTTTCTGATATTTGAATCATTGAATCAATAATATCAGAGACTCCACTCACTGCAATCATAACAATTAGCATAGACCCACAAATGTTAACTAATAAACTTATGTCAGCACGGTATTGCTTGATTATTGAGCTAACAATAACCGTGACCAGACCAATACATATAATTTTTGTTAACATAGGCACTAATATAAATTAAACATGGTTTGAATTGTTTCAAACAAGTCACCAATCATTGACATCACAATAGCCAGCACCATAACAAGTCCAGCCAAATTTGTTAAAGTGGCAAGCTCACCTTTACCTGAATGTTGCAATATTTGGCTAACAACAATTGTTATGAGACCAATGCCTGCAATTTTGAAAATTATTGATATATCCATTGCCTACTTCCTTTAATAAATTAATATAGCAATAACAAGCCCAGCACACAAACTCAATTTCACAGCTGGATCACCTTTAATTTCTTTTTGAGTTTTTAACTGAGCAAGCAATAAATCATTTTGCTTTGTTAATCCATCAATTATTTTTTGTTGACTTATGATGTCTGAAAAACCAATGCTAGAAAATATTTTGAAAACAAATTCTTGCTCACTAGGCTGAAGTTGCGGTGTCAATTTTTCCACTGCCTGAAAGTTAAAATTTGAACTGCTTATCAGTGCTTCAATATTTTCAAAAAACTGTTGGTTTTTTAATTTGTGTTGGGCAATAAAATCCCTGATGCAATCTGCATAATAGTTTTGAAAAAATGCAATTTTGACACTCAAAAACTGCAAAAACATGTTAATTTCTTCAAAATAACAGATTTTTTTATCAATTTGATTTTTTATTATTAGTCCAGCAATCCCTGAAAATAAAACAATTATTGTGCACAAAACAAACTTCATATGGACTCCTAATATGGCATATATAAGCAAGAAAATTTGTTGTCATAAATGCCTAAATATCTGTTTTGAGTTTGCTCTGACAAAACTATAATACGGGTTATTTTACCACCATCTAGCAGTGTTTTTATTGACGGAATATTAACTAGATCAAGATGTGATTTTGCATGAATTGAAGCTATAACAGACACTCCTTTTTCTATTGCAGATGCTACTGCTGTGATATCTTCTTCTGACCCCAGTTCATCTGTGATGATAACATTTGGCTTAAGAGACCTAATGCCTTGATTGAATGCAAATTGCTTGTTTCCACCCGAAATGATATCTGTGAATATTCCTACATCTAATATAGGTCTGCCCTTTATGCAATTAGCAATTTCAAATCTTTCATCAACCAGCAAAATATTTTTTACTTGTTGATCTGATCCAATTAATCTACACAAATCTCTAAGCAAAGTTGTTTTTCCGACCCCTGGAGGACTGACAATTAATGTGCTGTGAATTATATTCTTATTTTTAATAAAACTAATTGCCATTGATGCAAAATCTTTAACTTGATGAGGAATTCTGATGTTGATTGAATTAATGTATTTTATTGTGTTGATTTTATTTGAATTTTCTACAACCTCGCCAGTTAATCCAATTCTTACTCCGCCCTTATAGCTGATATACATTTGCTTGATTTGATCATTCACTGCATACAGTGAGTTTTGGGTGGCTCTTGAAATGCAATAGTTGAGTTCATTGTCTGATGCAATATAATATGATGAAATATCTCTTTTTAATATATAGTTTCTTCCACCAGAGCAAATAACCACTGGACAATTTGCCCTAAGCCTAATTTCTTCTATTTTTGTAAAAGAAAACTGACTACTGATTGCATTAAATAATTCTTCACTTAATAATTCTTTCATTTGACACCCTTGATATATGGTATTTTGAAACAGCAATTGTTATGATTGTGTCAAAATAAAAAATATGACAGATGTTGTCATATTTTGAAGACTATTTTGTTTTGAATTTTTACATAAAAAAACTGCAACCTTGTTGCAGCTTATTTTTGATTATGCACGGCTCATGTATGTTCCTGTGCGAGTGTCAATTCTGATTCTTTCACCATTGTTAACAAATAGTGGAACTTGAAGTGTTAAGCCTGTTTCTACTGTTGCTGGTTTTGTTCCTGCTTTTGAAGTGTCTCCTTGCAAACCTGGTTCGCATTCTGTGATCAAAAGTTCAACAAAGTTTGGTGGTTCAACACTGAAAGCTTCGCCTTTATAGAATTGAATTGTACAAGACATATTTTCTGTGATGTATAGAAGTGCATCTTCAACTTGATCTTTGTTTAGAGGAATTTGTTCGAATGTTTCATTGTCCATGAAATAATACAAATCGCCATCGTTGTAAAGATATACCATTTCTTTTCTTTCAATGTGAGCTTTTTCAAATTTTTCAACTGGGTTGAAAGTTCTTTCAATAACTTGACCTGTCACAATGTTTTTAAGTTTGGTTCTAACAAATGCTGCTCCCTTTCCTGGTTTAACATGCAAAAAATCTACAACTACATAAATTTTTCCGTCCATTTCAAAGGTAATACCTTTTCTTAAATCGCCTGCTGTTATCATATTGTTTCTCCTGTTTATAAATATATATTTATACTACCACACCATTGTCCAAAAATCAAGCACATTGAGTGGTATTCTGTATGTTTTTAAGCATTATTATAAAGATTTTGCATAATAACTGCTTCTTCTGTTTGCTTTCCATTGCTTTCGCTAATGACATTTGCTTGAATATTTAATTCTTTTAGCACCTTTGCTAGTGGTTCAAAATTTGGACCATATTGATTTTCATCTGTTTCAAAAGTTAAGTGCCTAATTTCTCCTTTTGAACCATATTCTATTTTTGAAAAGTGAATATGGACATTTTTATATCTTTCACCAATATAATTTTTAAGAATGTTAAAAACCATTTTGAAATCTTCTTCGGTTTTTAGACTACCTTGCCCAAAACTATTTATGTGACCAAAATCCAATGTTGGAATGATTCTGGCATCTATAGAACACATTTGAGCAACTTCTGCAACTGTTCCACACTGACCGTGTTTTCCCATTGTTTCAGGGCAAATATAGAACTGAAAATCAAAGTTTTCGGCATCAATTCTATCCATCAAGGTTTTGAGATTTTTCATGATGTTTGCATGAGCTTCTTCTCTTGATTGCTTCATGAGTGAACCTGGGTGAAAAACAAGTCTTGTTGCTCCCAAAAGTTTCATTTTTTTGAGGCTGTTGATAATGTATCCAAAGCTCTTTTCAATCATTTCTGGATTTGGGTTTGCAAAGTTGATATAGTATGGAGCATGCACACTTACAGAAATGTTTTTTTCTGCAAAAAGTTTGCCTAACTTTTCACACTTTTCATCACCAATGTTTATTCCGTTTGTGAAACTGATTTCATAAGCAGATAAACCATGATTAACCAACCATTGTGGCATTTCTTCACTCTTTTTGTGAACGGCTGAAAAGTCTGTGCAAAATCCTGATGGTCCAAAATTAATCATTTGTTATTTCCTCCCAAAGATTGATATCTATTTTTATTTTATCATTGTCTACTTCAGCAATTCCAATCAACTGTTTATTGCTAAAGCATAAATATTCCCCATTTGCCGCTGTGATATTTGGTTGTTGACCATTTAGAAGTTTGTTTTTGATTTCGTCTGAAACATTTAGCCTTGGCAAACTTATAACTTCTTCAACCTTAAACAGTCTTGCTTTTCCAGCTTCAAGTTCTTCAACAGTGTTTGAATCATTTATTGTGAACGAACCACTTTTTGTTCTTATGATGCAAACAGTTGTTGCCACTGTTCCCAACTTTTGAGCAATTGCCAAAATTAGTGACCTGACATAGGTTCCGGCAGAACAATGAATTTTGAATGAAAATAAATTTTCGCCTTCTTGCCTTAAACATTGCAGATCAAAAATGTTTACTTTTCTTTCAGGAACGGCAAAATCTTTACCTAAACGAGCCAAGTCATAAGCTTTTGCTCCATTTATTGATATAGCTGAATACTTGGGTGGAATTTGGTTAATTTCGCCCCTGAATTGATCAATGACAGCATCAATTTGTTCTTTTGTTATGTTAACCTGCTGTTTGAGTTCAACAGTTCCCTCTGCATCTAGAGTGTCTGTTTGTGTTCCAAACAAGCCAATAGCAAAATATTCTTTGTCTTTTTGCAAAAACCAATCAAAAAGTTTGGTTGCCTTGCCAACAGCAATTGGCAAAACTCCACCTGCCATTGGATCCAGAGTTCCTAAATGGCCACATTTTTGTTTGGAAAACCATTTGACATGACTGACTATTTTTGTACTAGACTGCCCCGTTGGTTTGTTAATGTTATAAAATCCTAACATTGCAGTGCCTTCTTTGCTTCTTCTAATAAATTTTTTGTTATGTTGTTTTTGTTGTCAAAAATCTTACAACCAGCAGCATTGAAATGTCCGCCGCCACCAAAAGCTTCACAAATTGCCCTAGCACTAATGTTCCCTTTTGTGCGAACAGAAACATGATAGCAATCTTCTTGAACTGGATCTTGACTTGCCAAAATCATAACTTTGACTGTTGCTATTGATGTTCCTATTTCACAAAGACCATGAACTTCATCAAATGATGCTCCAATTTTTTTGAAATCCTTGGAATCTAAAGTAATATAGGCAATATTGCTATTTTCTGCAAAGTTTAGATTTGTGTAAACCATTTTGGTTAACTCAAACTCTGTTAAGGACTTATTGCTGAAAATTGGTTCACAAATTTTGTCCATTGAGGTTTGTGAGATTTCTAATAGTTTGCTTGCAACATATAAAGTGTCGCTTGTTGTGTTGCTATATGATAATCTGCCTGTATCTGTTAACATACCCACTAGCAACAATTTTGCCATTGTTGGTGATATTTCGATGTTGGCAACCTTGAAGAATGTGTATAGCAGCTCACATGTTGAAGAATATCTTTCGTTGATAACATTAAACTTGCAGTATTTTTCGTTGGTTATGTGATGATCAAGCTGAACACTTTTTGATCGGTTTTTCATTATTTTATATTTATGCTTGCCAAGTCTATCGATTGTTGCAGTGTCTAGACAAACAAATAAATCATA
>JAZNPU010000070.1:0-2636 GCA_045589795.1 Clostridia bacterium | reverse complement strand
AATTTTTTAATAAACACTATACTCATCAGCTATTTCATGGTATAATATTATTGAAAATATGTGCAAATAGGAGGGGAAAATGTATAATTTATATCGCAAAAGTGAACTTTGGTTTTCTCTTTTAAATATTTTTCTTTATGTTCTTTTGATGTCTTTAGCTGACGAGATTTCAAGAATTTTAGGTCTTAGCAAAGTCGTCACAGTTCCTGTTAGCATCATCATGACTGTTTTCATTGTTGTGTTTTTGTGTAAAAACAACCTAACCAACAATTATGGTTTGTGCAAAAGCCCATTCAATGCAAAATATTTCCTATATTTTATTCCACTTGCAGTGATTGTTTCAATCAACTTTTGGTTTGGTGTTTCATCTTTTGTGTTTAACACCACAACAGTTTTGTTTTTTGTTAGCATGTTGTTCGTTGGCTTTTTGGAAGAAGTTATTTTTAGAGGATTTTTGTTCAAAGCATTATTGCCTCTTGGCAAAAAAATGGCAATTATCATTTCAAGTGTAAGTTTTGGTTTGGGTCACATTATCAACTTATTCACAAGTGCAGGGGTGGGAATTGTTTCAAATCTTTGTCAAATACTTTCTGCAATTGCAATTGGATTTTTGTTTGTGATCATTTTCGACAGAGGCAAAACTTTATGGCCATGCATAATCACACATTCACTTTTCAATGCATTATCTGTGTTTTATCCTGCAGTTCAAGGAACCACGGAAATAATCATAAGTGCTGTCATCACAATTATTAGTGTTGTATATGCACTAGTTTTGATAAAGATTATTCCGGTTCAACCAGAGCCACAAATTCAAGAAACAAAGGAGTAGTTTTATGTTTTCAAAAAGTGATAGAAAATACTTAAAAAATCCAGCTTATTCAATGGCACTTGAAAAATTTTTTTCAAGAGAAATAGATTCAAGTTATTATTTTGACCAAAACGATAAGCACAGAAAAGAACAAAACATCAGAATGAATACAGCCATTGAATGGGTTTATCCATATTCAAATGAAGATTTGCTTTCAACATTTAGACCTCTTGATTTGCAAGATAAAACTGTTGCTTGCACTGGTAGTGGTGGAGACCACATTTTGATGGCCATTGCCATGGGTGCAAAAAAAATTATTCATGTTGATGGAAATTTATATGCCGAGCCATTTATTAGATATAAACTTGCAGCAATGCAAACTTTGACACACACAGAGTTCAAAAAATATTTCATTGACCATGCTGATTATTTTCAACCAGAGGTTTATCAAAAACTTTTCCACTGTCTAGATGCCGATGCACAAGTTTTTTGGGGAACTATCTTTATGGAAAAAGATAATCCTGTTGAAATTAAAAACAGAATTATTCAAGTACAAAACTCAGGTTATGAACACAGCAAAGCACTATTAGGCAATAAAGAGTTTTATGAATATTTGCAATCTCGCTTGCAAGCTGGCGATTTCGAGCTTGAAATTCAAACTGCCGAATTTTCAGATTTTCCACAAGCCATTGGTCAATCTTGCGACATGATTTTTCTTTCAAACATTCAACAATATGTCAATCAAGAAGAATATGTAAAAACCATCAACAAGCTATACAACAAAAACTTAAACCCTGGTGGAAAAATCCAGTTGAGTTATACATTCAGTGCCAATTCATGGGGCAGACCAGCTGAAGACTTAACTTCAAAATTCCAAACATATTTCAAAAGCAAGGCAAAAAACATTTCAATGCAAGAACTAGACAATAACGACAAAACTTTCTATTTAGAAAAACCAAAAACATTAAACATTGAAAAAGATTAAGTGCACTCATGCACTTAATCTTTTTTTGCTCTGTAAAGAGTAAAAAAAATAGTAGTGTTGAGAATATAAATATGATATACTTATTATATAAAACATCAAACGAGGTGTGATATGAAAAAGAAATTAATACTTTTTATAATTTCATTATTGTTGGTTTTTCCCGCAATGTTCACTTTTGTAGCATGTGGTGAAGATGACAACAAATATGTACAAGAAGTAGTGGCAACCTTTAATCAACCACAATATGCCAATGAATATAACGAGATAAATCTTGAATATGGTCAGGATTACAGTTTTGATTTGAGCGATTTTAAGGTTGAAAAAATATATAGCAATGGCGATAAAGAAACCGTCACAAGCGGTTTATTGTTTGAATCAACAATTCCAGAAAACTGTATAACAGAAGCTGGTAGTTATAACATATTCATATCATATAACGAAGGTCAAAATAGTTATAATTTTAATTTTTCTGTGTATGTTTATCGCATTTTTGAAAAGCCACAATTGGTTGAAACCTTATATACATACACCGGAGACCTCCCACAGTTGGTTTTTGATTCAAATTTCAATGAAGAGTTTATGTATCTTGAGTCAACCTCTGCTGAAATTGGATACCATCATTGTTTTATCTCATTAGGTTATTATTGCAAATGGAGCGATGGGTCAACAGATCCATATTCAATTGAATACAGAATTATTGGTGAACAAATAGAAGCTCCAACCTTGTTGGCTGAATCAATGGATTATACAGGTGAGCGAATTTATAATTATTCAGATCTTTTCAATAATTTTGATGGGTCAATTATGTAAGCCACTTGCGAAAAAGTCATTTACCAAGCAGAC
>JAZNPU010000069.1:0-4799 GCA_045589795.1 Clostridia bacterium | reverse complement strand
AGATGCTGTTCTTCTTGCAAACATAACCCCTTTTGATGGATCGCATTGCAATTCTTCAAGCTCGCTCTCTTTCCAAATTATTCCACCTTCCATGTAGTCACTGTTATAGTCTATAACCTTTGTTCCTCGTCCAAAAATTATATATTTGGAATATTGAACAAAATTTGAAATAGCATCAAAAATATTATGTGTTATGGTGTTGTATGCAACATAGGTTTTGTCGCCCAGAATAATTTCATATTTGTTATGTAATTTTATGTTCATTATTTCTCCTTTGATTGCTTGTCTTTTGGATAACAGATTAATCTTTCAGATTGCACATGAATATTGTCGTTGTCTATTCCACCAATAAGTGTAAACATTGATGGATATGATAAGTCTGGCGATGCATAATAATATGTCATATATGGACACCTTCTTAAATCGGCAGTTGAGTCATAAGATGATGGTTTTTGAATTCTGATGTTGCAGTCATAGAACTTCTTGCCTTGAGATCTTAAAGAATAGCCACAAACTGGCAAAAAGCCATATTGAGAGTTTCCTGAGTTTCTAACCAAATAACCATTTGAAAAGCTGGTTAATTTTTCAAAAATAATTTCGTTATAGTTTGTGGCAAGCATATTGATTTCGCACTCTGGATTTGTTGGGTCATAAATCAAATAGTGATAATCTTGGGTTGTTAAAATTCCATCAACACAAGTTGCAGAGTTTCCTATAATATTTTCAAGACCAAACAATTTATTGTTTGTGTGGATATCATTTTTGCCATAATACATTCCCACTTTGTCATTTACCCCAGTGCTGCCAAACAGAGCTGGTGACTTATAACCAATTCCAAACACTGCTCCGTTGTATTCTTGAAACAACAATAATGACAAAATTTGCAACATGGTGACAGCATGATAACAAAATGTTCCATATTGCTCGCCCTTGTAGTCAGAAAAGTTTTCAACAAAGTCTAAGTGACTGATAACAGTTGCCGCATTGGAATTGGCTGTGTAGTTTGACGGAACTCCAGAATGAGTGTTAATTTTTCCATCGAACACAAAGTTTTCGTAAGCTGAAATATAAATCGAATCATATTCCACACCTTTTCTCATATGAGCTAAGCACACATATCCGTCCTTTTTGACATTGCTGATATAAACTGTGATTTCTGACTGAGTGCAGGCAGTTCTTGAACAGCTGCCGTCCCATTGTTCTTCAATTTTGTAATAAATTTTAGGAAATTCAACCATAACATCATAAATTTCATTTGTGATGTCGGCAGGTGATCCATCTTCAAATTGAGCATAGTCATCTGGATTGAGATAACCAATCAATTCGCCATCTTTTACAAGACACGGCTTGATTTGATTAAATGGCCATTTTTGCAATATTCCTGACGGGTCAGACAACTTGCCTGTTGCACTTGCATCAAGATCCAAAGATGCTGGTTGCCAATCTGCACAATCTTCCCTTAAAACAACACGAGGTACTGATTCATAAGTCTCAAGCTGGTTGAAATAAAGTTCATAATTGATTTCTTCCACACCACCAACTTCAATTGGATATGTGCTGTGTTCGTGACCTATTTTTGCACAAAGGGTGTCAACACACTTATTCAAGCAAAAATCTGCTGCATCAAGCAGCACTCTCACACCATAAAATTCGATTGTGGCTTTGAGTGTTTCAACGGCATCTCTTCCGTTTTGTGGTGACATCATGATATAGTTTGTGTAATTTATTAAAATTGAAGCAGACAATGAGTCTACAAATTTGGTAAATAAATCTTCGTTTTGCGAATATAAAATATAATTCGACAAATTTTCGTGAGTGCACACAACAAACATTTGACCATCAATTTCGGTTTTAGGAATTTCAATGTCTATATAAGTTCCTTTAGGAACTTTCAATTTGTTAAGTGAACCAAAAGCCGAATTTGTGATGCACCTATAAACTGGCTGACCATTTTTGATGTAGCAAACCAAAATATCTTCTGGCATTGATGCTTCGCATTGACGAGCAAAAACAACAGTGACTCCTTCATCAATTTTTGTCTCTTGCAAAATATCTGCATCTTTGCTATAAAACAAATTTCCGCCACTATCAACTCTGAAAAAATACACCTCGCCAGTGGTTTTATCTTTTGCATAACAATGAGATACTCCACTTGCAACAAATTCAAAATCCGAATATGTGATAGATTGTTCTATTTTGGCAACTTTAAGCTTGTAAATATTATTATTTTCGCTGTAGCTAATCAGAACATCATCATCTAGTTCCAAAGCCCTCATTTGAACAGTTTCAAATTTGTTTGCTGCTACAACAGCTCCCCAAGCACCGAATGTGTTTGCAGAAATTGTGCAGGCATAATTTTGAGATATAATCTTGACTCTTAAAGACACATTAACAACAGTCTCAACGGCTGGTGAATAAGCCTTAAAAAGTATAATTTGATTTTCACCGACAAACAAACTTCTCTCTTCTTCTAATATTGGCACATCGTCAATTAATAGTTCTAAAGAAATAATCCCTTGTGCTGTTGCATTGATGATTGTTTGTGTTTGAAAAAAGCAATCGCCTTTTGCCAAAACCTCACCACACGAAATGGTTGATTGACTTGTGACAAGGTCATTAAGAACACCGCTTAAAAATTCAATCGCACCGTTTTGATTGTTAGATTGATGATCAACTGATTGTTCTTCAATTTCGGTAATTTTTATATAAGCATATTTTCCATAATCCATAAAAAAACTTACTCCACAAAAGAATAATCTATTCTTAGTCCATCAACAAAAGCATCACCAGAGCCATACACCTTTAGTGCAAAAGTTTGAGAAGAAAGCCCAACCAAAATTGTCTGAAAAAATTCACTGCCCTTAACAAAAATTGTTTTGGTTTGCGATGCTGTAATAACATCAAAATAAACATCAAATTTGCTTCTTACTGTGATTGATTTTATTGCCTTAATTTTGCTTTTTGGTTCAAGATTAATTTCATGCGATAAATACACAAAATTTTCACAATTTTGCAGTTTTGCACCGTTTTTACATAAAATAACGGGTGTATTTGCAGTTTTTGACTTGCTATCAGCACTTAACAATACTGCATATTTTTGATCAGCAATTGTCAATTCACAAACCTTTGAATATTCGTTGCCAGTTAGCACACAATCTATGCTTGACGAGTCAACTAAAAACACAAACAAAGCATTATTGAAAGCATGATTATCATAAACTGTTGTGCATAAGTAATATATGTTGTTTACACACACAGCACTGCTAAATTCTGATCCAAAAATCAAATCTGAACAGTCGCTATAAATTTTCTTAGCAGTTAATCCGTCAAAGCTATATAATCCATCAACACATAAAAATAAAACTTTGTCTCCACAAACACAAACTGTATTGTGAAAAATCTTTCCTGTTGCTGTAAACATTCTACTAACAGTGAATGAATTGCTTGCCGACTTATATGATGATAGCTTGATGATGCCATGATCTCTTACAACAAAAATGTAATTGTCTAAGGCAAAAACTCCAATCACCTTACCCATATTATCATTAAAAACAATTTCCCCTGCTTCGTCTGCAGTCATACTCCAGTTACTAGGGTCCATATCATCTGAAAACAAAATTGAATATGGATTATTTTGATCAACTACAAAAACTCTATCAAAACCAACAGCTAATGATTTAATTTTTGGTGCATCAAGCACTTCATAAGCTGTGTCAACTCCATTCCATACCCACATTTCATCAGTTTTGGAACACAACAACATTGTGTTCGTGCCATCTTTAATGAAATATTCAAATATTGGTTCACTAGAAAAAGGAACTGGAATCAGCTCTTTAACTGCTGGACTTTCATCTTGTGAATTATAATAATAAACCCTATAATCAGTTGTGCAAAACACAACATAATCAATTTCAACTGAATTTTGAATTGTTGAGTAGATTGTTATCCACAAGCAATCGCCTTTTTCTAAAAATTTATTTCTTAGCAATTCACTCTTTTGAGGCTCAATTTTTTCAAACAAATCATCAGCAATATTCACAGATTTCAAGCAACCATTGTTGCAAGAAAGATTTTCAATTCTTTTTGCTAAACCTTTTTCCAAACAATTAATTGATTGACCACTTAGCGACATATTATTTTTGTCAAAAATTAATGACTTATTTGTTTGCATTAAAACCATCTCCCACTAGCAAAACGAATGTCTTTGTATGTGCGATTTAAGTTCTTCAAACATTGCTTATACTTAAGCTCCCAAATGTTAGCTTCTGTGAATTGCAATTTTGATGCATAATATTCACTTACAACTGCATAGCAAATAGCCTTGTAGTCTAGACCAATTGGAAGCATAACTGTGTCTGTAAGATTAGTTAAGTCTGATGGAACAAAACAATACTCAACAAAATATACCCTGTTTGGGTTATCAACATAAATATGATCTAAACTCACATAAAATTTTGTGTTTCGGAAACTTTCATTTTTTACATGCTTGATATTGCAAGGAGTATATCTAAAATCAGCAAGCTCAATTTTGCAATTGAGGTCACTAACAAACTCTTGAGTGCATGAATAACACAAAAAGTTTTCTGCAATGTTTGTTAGAACAAAATTGACTAAAGTTATATATGTTTGAGTACTGGTTGACATTTGAATTTCTGGATTGTTTTCAATTTCTGAAAGATTTTTTAAGGTTTGTTGGTCATCCAAAATTAAAGCTATATTTTTTATAATTTTACCTAACATAAAATTCTCCTAATGAACTTTTTGAATATAATTTTCTAGATTATATTTTTCAATATTTA
>JAZNPU010000068.1:0-6172 GCA_045589795.1 Clostridia bacterium | reverse complement strand
AGGCACTGCCAAAGATGAAGACAAAGCTTTTGAATATTTAACTCAATCTGCAGAAGCTGGTATCCCTGGTGGTCAAGCAATTTTGGCAGTGATGTATAGCCAAGGACAAGGAACAGATAAAAATCCAGAAAAGGCAAATTATTGGATGGACAAAGCCATGGAATCTGGCGATCCAAGCATTTTGCCACTTAAACAAGCTGTGGATAAGCACAATGGAATGAATTTTAAGAAAGTTGAATATGTTGATGATGTTTCTGATCTTAAAAACATGCAATTTGTGACACAAGACAACCTCTCAGAAGTTTTAGAATCTTTGCAAGAAGCTGAAAAAGAAATTAAATATGACAAAATTGAAGACTTTGTTGATTTGACATATGAACAAACTTTGAAAATGGCAAATGAAGGTAATCCTGTTGCCATGGAAAGAGTCGGCTGGATGCTTGCAGAAGGTTTCAAAGTTGAACAAAATTCAAAGGAAGCTTTGAAATGGTTAGAAAAAGCAGTTGAACTTGAATGCCCTGCTGCCCTAACAACACTTGGTTCATATTATATAACTGGTGAAATTGTTGAAAGAGATATTAAGAAAGCTCATGCATTGATTATTAAAGCTTGTCAAGAAGATTATGGCGATGCTGTGAGTTATCTTGGAGACTTAACTCTTGCTGGAGCTTTTGGCGATGATAAAAAATCAGATGCCATTAATCTTTATAACCTTGCTGCAGAACTAGGAAGCTCACGAGCATATTTAAGACTTGGTATTTGTCACATGGAAGGTAAGTGTGGCCTTGAAGAAAACAACGAAAAGGCTTTTGGTTATTATTCAAAAGCTGCAGCACTAAATCACCCAGAAGGAAAATATGCTCTTGGCCTTTGCTATCTAAATGGTCTTGGAACAACTAAAGATCCTTTGAAAGGAGCGGCTTGTCTTTATCAATCTGGTTTGCTTGGTTTTAGACAAGGCATGCTTGGTCTTTGCGAAGTTTATCAAACAGATAAATATGGAATGAAAAATGTTAAAAGCTTTATTAAATATAATGAAGAGTTTTCTGAATTATATTTCAATGGTTCTGGATATTTTGTTATTGCATTTATGTATTTGGGTGGAAAAGATGTAAAAGTAAATTATGCAAAAGCTGTTGATTATTTGGAAAAAGGTTTGAAACTTACTCCATATCCAAAATTTTATTGCAACCTTGCAGATCTTTATCTTGGAGTTGAAGGTGTGCCTGCAAATTATGAGCGAGCATTTGAGCTCTACTCTATTGCTGCAAAACATGAGGTTTTGGATTCTTACTTCCCACTAGCAACACTTTATGAAAATGGACAAGGAACAAAACCAGATCTTGCAAAAGCAATTTCATTCTTCCAAAAAGCTGCTGATGCCGGAAATCAAGAAGCAAAAGAAAAATTAGAATCATACGGTGTTTCTGAACCTTCTGCAGCACCTGCCGCAATTTTGAAAAAACTAAGAGCAAAAGCTTTTGCTGAATATCAACAATTGGCAGAAACAAACGAAGAATCTTCTCAACCAGCAGAAGAACAAAAGCCAGAAGAAAAACCTACAAAAGCTGACAAAAAGCCAGTGAAATTAGATAGAATTTTGCCAAGAATTCCAGAAGAACTCCCTCCAAGAGAACAAAAATACCCTTGGCAAAAAGAACAATTCCAAATTGACGACTATAAAAAATATTCAGACGACAAAATTGAAGAACTTGTTTTAGATGATGACCCATGTGCAATGTTTGTTCTTGCTTGCAATCTTTCTGAAAACAACTGCACAGATTCTCAAAAGAAGCGAGCTGTGAAATTGTTAGAAAAATCAATAAAACTTGGTTTTGTTAGATCAATCAATGCACTGGGATATATGTATGACTATGGCATTGGTGTTGAAAAAGATGGCAAAAAAGCTATGGAACTTTATACCGAAGCTGCCCAAAAAGGTGATGCAACAGCAAAAGCCAACATTGCCCAAGCATACATAAACGGAACAACTATTGAAAAAGATATTGCAAAAGCAATGCAAATGTTCCAAGAATTGGCCGCTGAAAATTATCCAAAAGCTGTGAGCAAAATTGGGTTCTACCATCTCACTGGAGAAAACCTTGAACAAGACACAGAAAAAGGTTTTGAATTAATTGTTAAAGCAGCTCATATGGGACATGTCTTTGCACAATATCAATTAGGCTTAATTTATCAAGAAGATGAATATATCACTCCTAACTACGAAGAAGCCTTCTATTGGTTAAGCAAAGCTGTGGAAAACAAACATATTCCATCTTATAACGATCTTGCTTGTCTTTACTTCGCAGGTAAAGGAACAGCTGTTAATAAGGAAAAGGCAATTGAGTTGTTCACTATTGCTGCTGAAGGCGGAAATGATGTTGCTCAGTATAACTTGGCTGATTCATACTACAATGGCAATGGTATTGAAAAAAACATGGAAAAGGCCGTGTATTGGTATCAAAAATCAGCTGATCAAGGATACAAGAAAGGTCAATACAACATTGGTTGGCACCTTGAACAAGGTGTTGGCATAGACAAAAATTTAGAGAAAGCTGTTGAATGGTATCAAAAAGCTGCTGATCAACAATACACTCCAGCAATAAATGCTCTTGCAAATTGCTACTACAATGGCACTGGTGTTGCCAAAGATTTTACAAAAGCTTTTGAACTATACAATAAGGCTGCAGAACTTGGGCATGGAAAAGCAGCATATTCAGTGGGTAATTGCTACGAATTTGGTGAAGGTGTTGAAAAAGATGATAAGAAAGCTTTTGAATTTTATAAAAAAGCTGCTGATCTAAATTATGATTATGGATATACTGCTGTTGGTAATATGTATCGTAACGGCAAAGGTGTTGAAAAGGATGAAAAGAAAGCTTTTGAATGGTATCAAAAGGGTGCTGAAAAATCTGTTCCAAGTGCAGTTTATAACATAGGTTATGCATATGAAACCGGTGAAGGTGTTGAAAAAGATGAAGCCAAAGCTATTGAATGGTATCAAAAAGCTGCTGATCTAAATTATCATTATGGATATAATGCTATCGGTAATATGTACAGATTTAATAACGACTATAAAAAGGCTTTTGAATATTATCAAAAAGCTGCTGAAGGAAACATTGCCAATGCTCAAAATTTGCTTGGTGAGTTTTACTACCATGGCAAAGGTGTTGAAAAAGATGAGAAAAAAGCTCTTGAATGGTATCAAAAAGCTGCTGATCAAGGAAATGCATCTTCAATGAACTCTATTGGTTTTTATTACGAATACGGGCATGGCGGAATTACTATAGATTATAAAAAAGCTTTTGAATGGTATCAAAAGGGTGCTAGTCAAGGAAATATTAATGCAACTCGCCGTTTAGCAGGATTATATAGTGATGGCAAAGGTGTTGAAAAAGATGAGAAAAAAGCTCTTGAGCTTTTGAAATCTGTTGAACATACAAACGATTCAATGATTTTGTATGCACTCTACCGTATGTATGATTTAGGAAAGGGAACACCTGTAGACAAAGAAAAAGCTATGGCCTATCTTGTTAAATCAAGTGATGATGGATATGTTGAAGCTATGCTTACTTTAGCTAAGAGCTATTTCAAAGACAGAGATAATGATCAAACCAAACAAAAAATCTTTAATTTGATTTATAAGGCTGCCGAAACAGGAGATGGCAAAGCTTTGGCATATCTCTCTGAACTTTATCTTAAGGGAGAATGTTGTCCAAAAAACAACAACAAGGCTTATGAATATGCTTTAAGAGCTGCCGAAAATGACAAACTGGGTTATGGCTATAGAATGCTAGCTCGATGCTATAGAGACGGTATCGGTGTTGCAAAAGATGGCAAGAAAGCCTTTGAATACTATAAAAAAGCTGCCGACATAAACGATGATCATTTACATACTTTAGCAATATGTTATGAAGAGGGAATCGGCACAACAAAAAATGAGAAAAAAGCTTTTGAATTATTTCTTTTATCTGCAGAAAAAGGCAATGATGATGGCAAATACAATGCAGCTGTCAATTATCATTATGGTAAGGGTGTTGCAAAAAATGAAAAGAAAGCCTTTGATTTGTATAAAGAACTAGCTGAACAAAACTACACCCTTGCATACAATAATCTTGGTGTTTGCTATCATGATGGATTGGGAACACCAGTAAACCTATCAAAAGCTGCTGAATATTATCAAAAGGCTGTTGAGAATGGTAATGCACTAGCATGCTATAACCTTGGAAATATGTTCCTTAAAGGTGAATATTTCACTAAAGATGTGATCAGGGCTATTGAACTATTTAACAAAGGATATGCTCTTGGTGACCAAGATTGCAAAAAGAAACTAGATGAGTTAAAAGCACAAGGATATAATGTTTCAAGAACAAGCACAACAACATCATCTAAAACAGTTTTGCCAAATCCAAACTCTTTCAAATCAGCTCCAAAAACAGCCACTGTGAATCCAAACAAATGTCCTCACTGTGGTGCAATTGGAACAAAGAAAACAAAACTTGGATTCTGGGACAAAGTGACATATTGCTCAAAATGTAAGAAAAAATGGAAATAAGAATATGTATATAACAAAAACAACACCCAAAGTGAACATAGACCATTTCTCTGATGGTGAATATGTTATTGAAAAAGTTTCTACCCTTCCCCAATTAAACTCTGATTGGGAGTTTATGTTTGAAGACCCACAAGAAGTTGAAAATTTCAACTTCTTGGAAACTTTTGTTTGCAAACACAACAACCAAATTGTTGGACTGCTCTGCGGAACAAACGGAACCGACACAAATCTTAGGGCTTTTGCAAACCACACTGTTGAAGTGTTTTTGATAACTCAATTTTATGCCAAAAACAAAGAGTGTGCAAAATTTATATTTGATTTTGCTGGCAGGCTTGCAATTGCCAGATATTGCAACCCTTTGCAATTTGACTCCACCACCATGCAACAAAATCTAAAAACTTTTTGCAAAGATGAACTTGGATTTTATGATGTGGATAAATATATTTTCAAATTTGCAACATCTGAAATAACAATTTCTGACGAAGAAAAAGAAATTCGCCCTGTTTATTGTGGCGAAGAATATGATGTTTCAAAAGAACCTCTCTACATTGAAGAAGGCGAAAACATTTTGGGATATATGGAAGAAACCCATATGTCATATAACCGTTGTTGGTTTTATGTTGGGCTAAAAAAGAACAATCCTGTTAAGCACATGCCATACTTCGGTTATATTATTTGTGAATTCAACCAAAAAGAAGACCCGGAAAACCCCGAAGAATTGTTCAACCAATTAGATATCAAAGATATCTACATCTACGACGACAACAGCGAATATTGGGCTGAAAAATTGTTTGAATATATTGAACAAGTTGCCAAGCGAAGATATTGCAAATATATATCTTTGAAGGTTTCAGAAAAAAGATTTTCACCAATGTATGAATTTTGCAAAAACAATATAAAAATGCAAGAAAATAATGGTTATTTAACAAAGACAATAAACCCATAAAGATGCTTCTTGGCATCTTTTTTTATTTTTTCAAAAAAACACTACCCCTCCCTCCACTCTTTGTGCTATAATGCACCGCATAGGGAGAAAATTATGAGCAATAAAACATACACAATGGCAGACCTTATAAATGACTATGGTTTCGGGTTTGAAAAAATTGAACAAGAAAAAAAAGAAAGACAAAAACAAGAACTTATTGAAAAAATCAACTTGCAATTTGAAGAATCTTTGAGAAAATTATCTTTAGAAATTTCTGAAGAACAAAGAAAACAAATCACCGAACAAATCGTTGCAGAAAAGCAAAAAGAAAACTCAAACGATAAATCTGTTGAACAAATGGTTGTTGCTGAACTAAAACAAATTCAAAGAGCACTTCCAAAAGATATAACCATAAAATGCAAAAAATGCGGAATTGAATTTGTTTGGACAATCAAGGATCAAGAATATTACAAAGAAAAAGGATTTTTCAAACCATCTTCTTGCAAAGAATGCAGAAAAAATACAAAGGTTATTAACAACTTTCACAAAATTGGTGAATAACACAAAGTCCACTAGCTGTGGACTTTTTTTATTAAAAACAAACTATAAAAAATAATTCGATTTTTTTTGAAAATGTGATTGACAAACCTCAATCTATTTGTTATTATATATTCGCATTTTAATGCAACCGT
>JAZNPU010000067.1:0-4130 GCA_045589795.1 Clostridia bacterium | reverse complement strand
TGAAACGGCACCAATGTTTAGAAGACAAGCTAGATAAATATCAAAGCAGATTAAACCAGCGATTGTGCTGTATAGTCCGAAGAAATAATAAACATTTGTGAATACAAAGAATGCCACATAAAACAAACATTTGAACCAAGATGGAATAACCAAGCTGCGACATTTTTCAACAAACATAAACACAATGTATAGTGCTAGTCCAACAAGAACAATAACCAATGCCCAAACATAATTAAAAGATTGTCCAGCAACAGCTGTAAGATTTAGAACTCCAAAAACACCAAGAGTTAATAGAACTGTCCAAGCTCCTGACAAAGCAAGGAAAGAATAAAGTAGAATAGATGATAATTTTTTCATGATAGATTTCCTTTTTTATTAATTTTGAATTAGTCAGTCACCAAACGAACTGGGAACACCACAAAGATGTAGCTGTCGTTGTCTGGAGAACAAATTGAGCAAGGGTAGATGCTAGAAACAAAGTTGATTTTGATATATTCTTCATCAATGTTGTGCAAACAATCGCTCATGTATCTTGCATTAAATGCAATAGTGATGTCTTTGCCTTCAAGAGCAACAGTGATGTTTTCTGTCACATTTCCAATGTCTGAAGAACTGGTTAGTGTCAAAAGCTTGTCTTTAACATCAAATTTAACAAGATTGTTTGTATTTAGTCTTGCAAGAAGGCTTGCTCTTTCCAAACCAAATTCAAGTTGTCTTTTGTTTATGATGATTGAGCTTGTTGTGTTAAATTGAAGAACATTTTTATAGTTAATAAAATCTCCTTCAAGTTTTCTTGTGATGATTTTTGTGTTTCCAAGGGTGACCATCAAATAGCTGTTAGAAACAAACACTTTCAATTCTTCGTCGTCGCCATCAACAAGTTTGCTAATTTCTGCAAGGCTTCTTGCTGGAATAACAAAGCTCATGTCTTTTGTTGAAGAAATAAGGTTGTGCTTAACTTGAGCGATTCTGAATCCATCAAGAGCAGCAACTGTGATTGTGTCGCCAACAATTTCAAATTTGCAACCTTTTAAGATTGGTCTTGCATCGTCAACAGCAACAGCAAAAATTGTTTTGTTGATTAGGTCTCTAAAATCAAATTTGCTAATTGAAAAATGTTCGCTTTCAGTAAATGGTTTAATAACAGGAAATTCTTCTGCATTCATGCATTGCAAAAAGCCTTCACTGTCGGTATATTTAATTTTGAGTGTGTTTTGTTCGGTTGTGCTAAGTTCAATTTGTTCGCTAGAAAGTTTTTTAACGAAGTCTGCAAAGAATTTGCCAGGAACTACAACTTCACCAGGAATTTTAACATCAGCAGGAATTGATTTTTCAATAGAAATTTCTAGGTCGGTTGCTGTCAAGCACAAGCTGTCAGCACTTGCTTTTAGTTTGATTCCTTCCAAAATTGGGTTAGTGGTGCGAGTTGCTGTTGCTTTAATAACTTTTAGCACTGCATCGCTTAGGTCTAGTCCTTCACAAATAAGTTTCATAGATTTTCTCCTTTTGTTTATATCTCTTGTTAAAAGTTTTATTTTCCTTTCAACATTTGTTTCATATCATTAATTTCAACTGCAAGTTTTTTATTTTTGGTCATTTCATCTGAAATTTTTGATTTTGCATAAATAACAGTTGCATGGTCTTTTCCAAAAATATTGCCAATTGCTTCAAGTGGCATACTCAACAATTCTGTTATCAAGAACATAGCAACTTGTCTTGCTTGTGCAACTTCTTTGGTTCTTTTTCTTGCAAGGATTTCTTCTTTTTTAAGATTATAGAACTTGCAAACAACTTCAATTATTCTGCCGGCATCAATTGTATCTTCGTTTTGAACAGCAATATCTTTCAAAGCTTCTCTTGCTGTTTCCATTGTCACAACACTTTGACCAAGCATTTTTGCATAATAAACAGTTCGGGTGAGGTAGCCTTCCATGGTTCTCACATTGGTTGTGATTGCTTCAGCGATATAGTTAATAACTTCGCGGCTGACATTGTATCTTTCAAGATATGCTTTTTTATTCAAAATTGCAATACGAGTTTCAAGTTCAGGATATCCAATGTCTGCAGGAAGTCCCCAACCAAGACGGCTTCTCAATCGGTCTTCAAGAGGATTGATTTCACTGATTGGTCGGTCACTAGAAATAATAATTTGTTTTCCGTGTTCGTGAAGTTCATTAAATGTATGGAAGAATTCTTCTTGAACAGCATTTTTGCCAATAATGAATTGAATGTCGTCAACAATCAAAACATCAGCAGTTCTATATTTTGCTCTAAAATCGCTGTTTGAGCCACTTGCACCACGGCGATTGTTTTGAATGCTTTCAATAAGTTCATTCATAAATTTTTCAATGGTCACATAAACAACATTCAAATGTGGCTTTGTTTCGCAAATATAGTTTCCAATTGCATGGAGTAGGTGAGTTTTTCCAAGACCAACACCACCATAAACAAACAATGGGTTAAATGATGCTCCTGGGTTTTCTGCAACACTTTTTGCAGCTGCTGTCACAAACTGATTGCTTGGGCCCACAACAAATGTGTCAAATGTATATTTAGGATTAAATGCAAAGGTTCTTGCAGCAACTTTTGGTTGAGCAACTACTTTTTTTTCGGCTATTGGTTCAACTTCTGCATCTGCTGGTTCTTCCATTGTTTGGTTTGAAACAACAAATTCAACATCAATGATTGCACTGTGAACTTTGTTCAAGCAAGAAACAATAATGTCTTTATAATCTTTGGTTAATGTTTTTTTGCCAGTTGTGCTGTTTGTTGCAAGAACCAATGTGTTGCCTTTAAGGTCAGTCACTTCAAGAGTTTTGATCCAAACATCAAAGCTAACAATACTAACATTTTTGCTGATTTCTTCGAGGGCATCTTGCCAAATTCGGTTTATGTTCACTTCAATATTGTTGTCGTAGAAAGTATTCAATTCACTAGCCCTCCAAAAGTTATTAACAATTGTATTATATAACATTTTTGAAAAAAAGCAACAATAAAATAAATTTTATTTTTAATTTATAGACATATTTATTAAAAATTAGTATAATACTTATATGTTTATTAGAAAAGTCGAGCTTACAAATTTTAGAAATTATGCAGCTGCATCAGTTGAACTAAACAAAGGGTTTAATTTAATCAGTGGTGCAAATGGTCAAGGCAAAACCAATTTAGCTGAGGCCATGCTTTTTGCATCTCTTGCAAAAAGTCCTCGAACTCATCACGACGAAGAATTGGTTCAAGATGGTGCAACAACTGCAACTGTTTTGCTCGAAATTGAAAAATCATACGGAACTGTGAAAATAGAGTATGAAATTGGAGAGCAAAAACAGTTTTTTGTTAACGGAAATCCAATCAAAAAATTGAGTGATTTATTTGGAACACTTGTCACAGTTTATTTTTCTCCAAACGAATTAGAAATAGTGTCTGGAAGCCCACAAGAAAGAAGAGATTTTATGGATACAGACATAAGTCAACTTTCTGGAAATTATTATAACTTAGTTCAAAGATATAACAAAGTTTTATTTCAAAGAAATAAACTTTTGAAAAACACTCATGATCATAAACTTATTCTTGATCAAATAGACATTTGGAATGAGCAACTTGCTAGTGTTGCTGCACCGATTATTCGAACAAGAAAAAACTTTATCCAAAAATTATTAAAACCTGCTCAAGAAGCAATGAATTATTTAAGCAAAACAACCGAAACAATCAATTTTGAATATGTTGGGGTGGCGGGAGAGAGTCTTGCTGAAATAAAAGAAAATTTGCTTAAGGGTTTCAAAGAAAATTTAAGCAAAGATATGGAACTTGGCTACACAACCATTGGCCCACATCGTGACGATGTCAAAATTGAGCTTAATGGCAAAGATAGCAAAATTTATGCCAGCCAAGGGCAAAGAAGAAGCATTGTTTTGGCAATAAAAGTGGGGGAACTCAGCTTATTTGCTCAAGAACTTGGCGAATTGCCAGTGTTGGTGCTTGATGATGTGTTCAGCGAACTAGATTCTGCCAGACAAAGAAAACTTTATGAGGCAATTAAGGATTATCAAGTTATAATGACAGGCACAACATTTAAGTTCAAACCACAAGAAGGGTATAAGAGCATAAAAGTTAAGAGCGGAAAAATTCAA
>JAZNPU010000066.1:0-10353 GCA_045589795.1 Clostridia bacterium | reverse complement strand
GGTGCTTTTGATTTTTTGATTTCAAAATGCACAAAATTTTGGAACAATGACAAAATTATAGACTTGACAGTTTTGGAAAAAGCCATGATTGAAAGTCAACACGAATCTATGGCAAAAAAAGGACAACGAGTTATTGCTGTTGCCTATAAAGAAACCCAATCGTTAAGCGAAGATAATCTGGTTTTCCTTGGACTTATTGGAATTGTTGACCCACCCAAAACAGAAGTTAAAGCAGCCATTGAACAGTGCTTGCAAGCTGGCTTAAAACCCATTATGATAACTGGGGATCACCCCGCAACAGCATTTGCAATTGCAAAAGAACTTGGAATTGCATCCTCAGAAGATCAAGTTTTGACTGGGTCAGACATTGACTCTTTGAGTGAAAAAGATCTTGCTAAAACAATAAAAAATACTGCCGTGTTTGCTCGAGTTTCTCCAGCTCACAAAACAAAACTTGTTTCTGTTTTGCAAAAGAAAGGTCATGTTGTTGGATTTACTGGAGATGGCATCAATGATGCTCCAAGTGTCAAAATTGCCAATATTGGAGTTTGCATGGGCAACGGAACAGCTGTGACAAAAAGTGCTGCTGATTTGATTATTTCAACCAATGACTACTCCACCATTGTTTTTGCAATCAAACAAGGAAGAACAATTTTTAATAACATTCAAAAAACTTTAATGTTTTTGATTTCCACCAATATGGTTGAAGTTTTAGGATTGTTTGTTTGTGCAATATGTTTGCCTCATTCATCTTTTTTGCTACCAAGTCAGATACTGTTTATAAACCTTGTCACAGACAGTCTTCCAGCATTTGCTCTTGGGCTTGAAAAACCCGAAAAAGACATTATGCAAAAGCCACCAAGAAAAACAAATAGCTCCATTTTTTCTGGTATTGGGTGGCATATTCTTTTGCAAGGATTTGCTCAAACCTTTGTTGTTATGATTATGTTTGTTGTAAGCTTAAACATTTGGGGAAACCAAGTTGCAAGCACAATGATTTTTATAACCATTTGCTTGATGCAATTGATTCATGCAATCAACTGCAAAACACTTCGTAGTTTGATCAAAATCAATCCATTAAACAACAAAACATTTAATATTTCCTTTGTGGGATTACTAGCCTTAATTTTAATAATAAGTTTGATTCCAATTTTTCAAACTATGTTTAACTTAACAGCCTTAACTGTTGTTCAATGGCTCATTGTTTGTTTGACCAGTTTGTCGATTATTCCAATTGTGGAAGTTTGCAAATATATAATCAATCATCACAAAAAATAAGCAACAAAAAAAGCAGGTTTTAACCTGCTTTTGCTTTTTTATTTGCTTAAAAATTCATTGATTTTATCCATCATTAAGTCAATGTCAACTCCATGAACCATAGCGGCTTCTTCAAGAGTTTCCATTTGGCTCATTGGACAACCAAAACAGTGAAGACCAAAACCCATCAAAACTGTTGAAACATTTTCGTTTAAGCGAAGAAGTTCACCAATTGTGATTCTTTTGGTCACTTTAATTTTTTTCTTTTTCATATTAATGTTCCTCTTTATATTTTGTCATTGCATCAACAAGTTCTTTTAATGCTTTTTCCACTCTTTTTGCTTGGCTAGCACTTAAAGCCTCTTCACTTTTTCTCATAAGTTTTTCAGCTCTTTGAAGAACTTCTTCAAATTGCTTATCGTTTGTGATAACAATTTCACCTTCGCTTACTTTCTTTGGTCTGCCACGGCCTCTTTTTTCTTCCATTACTGCTTCCTCTTCTTGTATTTGATCAAATGGTCTTTTTAGTGGTTGATGTTGAACTTTTTTAACAACTTTCTTTTCTTCAGCTGGAGTTTCTTCAACTTCCACTGTTTCTGTGATCTCTTCCTCTTCTTCCACAATTTCTAGTTCTCCAATAGGTTTCTCAACTGGAGCTTCTTGAACTTCCACTGCTTCTTCAATAGGTTCATCAAGAATCACAGCTTCCTCAATTTCAGTTGACTCTACTTCTTCAACAAGTGGAGTTTCTGTAAGAACAGCTTCATCTACTGCATTTTCAACGGTTTCAACAGCAGGTTCTTCAACTGCTTGTTCCTCTTCAGCCTCATAAATTGTCTCTTCTGGTTCTTCAACAGGTTCCTCAACTGGAGCTTCTTGAACTACTGGTGTTTCTTCGTTTTTTGGAGTGTCGTATACATCTGAAAAGAATTGTGAATATTCACTTTCATAGTTTTCTTCATCATCTTCATCTTCAGGAAGAAGTTCGTCTTCAGAAACAACCTCTTCAACAGGTTCAACTGCTGGAGTTTCTTCAACGGCTTCAACAGGCTCAACTTTGTCTTCAACAATTGTTTCGCCTAGTTCGGCAGTTTTATATGCTTGAAGTTCTGCAAGCGAAATTTTTTGAACCTTTTGAGGTTCTGCCGCTTCTTCTGATTCTTGTTGAGGTTCTTCAAATTCTTCTTGAACTTCAGCAAGTTCTTCTTGAACATCTTCTAAAGCCACAGGAGCAACAACTGGTTGAACAGTTGCATCTTCTTGGGCAGGGGCAACTGGAACCTCATCAACGAGGTCTGCCAAAACATCTGGACCAGGAAGATTGTCATTGTTTTCGATTTTGTCGTTCATGATGTCTAGCATTTCATTGAATTCGTCAACTGCAACTCTGTATTGTTGTTGTTTGATTGCATTGAAAATGAAATATAGCACTTTTGCCAAAATCAAGAACAAAACAGGAACAAGCAATGCATCAGCGAGTGCAAAACCAGTTAAAGCTGTTTCGGTGCCTTGCAAAGCCAAGCACAAAATAAACAAAACAATTGACCAGCCATAAATGAAAGCTTTAACCAAAGACTTACCATGATTTAGAATTCCACCGTTGACTTCAACATCAACACTGTCAAATCTTTTAATATAGTCAGATGGCAAACCATAACTTGCATGTTCAAAGGTTTTATATCCACGAATAAATTCTTGTGGCATTTTTGCAACCAAAGTTAAAAACTTGTTATAGTTTTCAGATGACAAACCTTTCTTGTTCAAAAAGTTGCTAATTCTTCTGCATCTGCTTGCTAAACGGCTGAAATGGTTGGTGAGCAAACTGAAAATTTGCCAAACCAAAATGATACCTAGACCAATAAGAGCAAGATAAACAATTTTGTCAGCATCAACCAACCCTACAACAAGGTTGAAAATTGTTGTGATGTAATCTCTCATAAAAAGAACCCCTTTAAGTTAATTTTGTATAAATTAATAATATCATAAAAAATGGAAAAATACTAATGATTTTTAATAGTTTTTTACATTTTTATTAATTTTATTATATTATTTCATTTCTCGAAAAATGTAGGGTTTTATGCCAAAAAATTGCAAAAAAATAAAAAAATAAAGCGAAAACTTGTTCAATTTTCGCTTTATAGCTGTTATAGCCAAACAATTTTTGCTTGTTCAATTGCAATGATTGCCTTTCGTTTAACCTTAACAGAAAAGGCTTTTTCTATTGCCAAACAATACATTTCAATTTGTTTTTGATATTTTTTCAAACTTTCTGGATTTGAGAAATTGCCAGTTTTGTAGTCGACAACAGTTGCTTCCGAGTTGTTTATGATCAACAAGTCAACAACACCTTGCACAATCAGTACATCATCATTTGAAACATTCATAAAGAACTCTTGTTCTCTTAAAACTCTTCCTTGACGAATTAATGATTGAAACTCTGAATTATTCAGAAGTTCCTTGATTTTTCTGGTGTCAATTAAGTTTAACTCCTCTTCGGTTATTTTCCCTTCATCTAACAGTTTCTTTATATTTTTATTAAGTTCTTCTTCTGTCAAGCAATCAAAGTTAATGTGTTGCATCAACTTGTGATATGCATTCCCCTTTTCTATTGAGCTTCTGTCTGAAGAATAGTTATATCTTTGATAAAACTCTTCACTTTCGTGGCTGCCATTTGCAATTTGGGTCACAGACATTTTTTGAGGAGTTAAAGTTTGTGCCAAATTTGAATATTGATTTAATATGCTTTTTTGCACAATATTGTTTAAGTTTTCGTCAGCAGAACTTAAAATTATTGATTCATTTTTGTTCTTTTTTTCATTTATTATCAAATTTTCAGCATTTATAACATTAATTTGCACATTTTCTAAATTATCGCCATTTAGATAATCAAAAACAAAATTATCAAACCAATCCGAAAAACTAGATTGTCTTTCTGGAAAATGTGGCTTAACTTTGTCTATATTTTTGCAACCCACAACATAAAGTTTGTTAATTGCTCTTGTTAATGCAACATACAACAATCGTTGTTGTTCTTCGATTGTTTTTCGAGTTTCAGTTAATTTGATTGCTTCTTTTGCAAGACTAACATTTTTGTATCGGTCAAGTTGATTGAAATAATCCATCGCAAGACCTAAGTCTTTGCTAATTAACATATTTCCTCTTAAGCTTTGCATATTGAATTGTCTTGCAATGTTTGAAACAAAAGCTATTGGATATTCAAGCCCCTTACTCTTGTGAATTGTGACAACCTGCACAGCATTTGCATCAGTTGTTTTTTCAGCTTTGAGGTTTGCCAAGTTTCCGTCAGCAAAATATTCATATATGTTGCTATCTGGCAACGAGTCTATAAATTTTTCTAGCAAAGATAATCTTTCTTTTCCATCTCTTTCAAGCAATATTAGGTTTCTAACAGAATAATCTCTAATAATGTTGAAAACAACATCTTTTATTTGCTTATACCCTGAAATATTCCTATATTTTTGCAAATTCTGCTTAAATTTTTCTAGTTTTTCTTGAATATTTGCAGATATTTGGTCATTAATCGCACAATTATCCAAGCATTGATAAAAAAATCTGCAATCTGGTTCAAATATTCTTAATTGTGCTAGTTCATTAAGGGTGAAATCACTTAGTGGACTGTAAAGAACACTAAATAATTCAATATCTTGTTTGTAATTGTAAATGAGTTTTAGATAGTTATAGATACTTTTTACATACTTATCTTTGAGAATATCTTCGCTGGCATCAGTGCTTAAAGGAATTGAAAATTCTGCAAACACCTCAATCAAACTTTCCAAAAACTCGTTTCTTGCAGGAATCAATATGGCAATATCTTTGAAACGAATTGGTCTATTGATGCCAAGTTTTCCGTCATAAATAGTTTTGTTTGAAACCAAATCTAAAATTTCTTGAGCGATATATGTTGCCTCTCCACGACTTTTTAGATTTTCTAATTCTTCTGTTTGAACATGGTTTTTAACAGAATAAACCTGAGGCTTGTCAACAACTTCCTTGTTTGTTGACCCAAGATTTGTGGAATCAATATAACAAAGCTGCACAGGTGAATCTTCTTCAAACAAAGATCCTGCTACTAACTGAGCTGATTGCTTATAATCTATGCCTCCAAAATCTTCAGTCATTCTGTCACAGAACACAAGGTTTACAAAATTCAAAATATGTCGATTGCTTCGAAAGTTTTTAGACAAATCAATTGATTCACTGTTTTCTTCTGTTTTATAGTCGTTATATTTCTTTAAGAAAATATCTGGGTCGCACAATCTAAATCTGTAAATACTTTGTTTTATGTCACCAACCATAAAGCGGTTAGTTTGACCAGAAAGCATCGTGATTATTTTTTCTTGAACTGCATTGATATCTTGATATTCATCAACAAACACATATTTATATTTTTGTTTGAAAGCTCCAAGAATTTCTGGGTTTTCTAGCACTTTGATTGTGAATTGTTCAAGGTCGTTATAATCCAGACCACCTTTTTCTTTTTTGAGCCCAGCATATATTTCTTGAAATTTGTTTGTTGATTCATAAAGGGTTGTTGCAAGCCTTTTTGCAACAGCAAGTTCTTCTTTGAGAAGTTCTTCGTCAGGCGAAATGTAGTTCGCTTGAAAATTTGAAATTTCTGCATTTATATTTTTTCTGAACAAATCAAGCAAAGATCTGTGATCAGCAAAAACTTCTTCAACTTTTGGAGGAACTCCAAATGTTGGGATTTCAAAAATATTTTTTGAGTTTTTAACAAAACCATTTCTTGAGTTTATAGATAAAAGTGCAGACTGCATTTCTTGCAAATATGCAACAAAGTTTGTCAGTTTTAATTGATTATATTGTTGAATTTTTTCTGAAACTTGTTCTTGAATTTTTTCAATTCTTGAAACAACATAACCATTTATTATGTTGCATGCTTGGTTTTTATTAAGATTTGAATTATATAAACTTTTCAAACAATTTTCAAACCATTCTTCTTTGTTAAAAATGACATTGAAAAATTCATGTAGTTTCAAAATGTATAATCTGAGGTCTCCATCACTACGATTTTTTTGCAGTACATCAATAAGTTCAAAAAAGTTTTGATTCTGGTTATCAAATTCTTGTTCAAACAAAATATTTAGTGCTTTTTCTCTTAAGTTTTGAGCTTCTTCATCAGAAAGCACAACAAAGGTTGGGTCAATGCCTGCTTCATAGAAATATGATTTTAATAGTCTTGCACAAAAACTATGAAGATTGCTTACATCTGCAGTTGAAACATTGTCTATTTGATCAAGCAAAAATGGTGTTGATTCTTCAGAAGATAACTTGCTAATGAGCCTAGATTTCATGTCTTCGCTGCTTGCTTTTGTGAATGTGACAACCAAAAAGTTTTCGATTGGAACTTTTTCTTTCACAATCAAATCTTTGATTCTTTCAATCATAACTGTTGTTTTGCCGCTTCCTGCAGCCGCAGAAACAATCAAGTTTTTGCCTCGGCTGTCAATAACCTTTTGTTGCTCGGGAGTGAATTTGTTTTTATTTTCCATTTTGTTCCTCCCATTTTGTTATTGTGTCTATTTTTATGTCTCCATAGCACTTTCTACCATGTGCATGAGTCGTGTTTTCAACACCACAAACCCCAGCAAAAACACAACTGGTGCATGGAAGTCTGTCACTGTCGGTTAGTCTGATTGGGCTTGGAGAAATGTTTCCTTGCAAAATTTCAGAAATTGCAACCGAACACAATTCTTGAACATAAGAACTAATGGCTTCAAATTGTTTGTCTGTGAGCAAGTTTGCACTGTTTCGCAAATTGAATTCTCCATTTTTTGGTTTGTTGAGTTTTATGTCAATAGAATCACTTGCAAGTTTATCTTCTCCAAGAGAAGTGTCCATCTTCATGATTATTGATGAATCATAAACAAAGAACCCTTTCATTTTTCCAGATTTTTTATTGTCTTGCGAAAACTCATTTCTGATTGGAAAATACACAACCCCAGCAGGTTTTAATCCTGTTTTTTGCATTGCAAGCAAATATGTGACTAACTGAATTTTTTTGCCATAGAAAACTCTTTTTATGTTATCTTCTATTTTTCCAGTTTTGTAGTCTATGATTCTAAATCTGTTTTCACAAACATCAACTCTGTCAATTTTTCCCTCAAGTTGAATTTGTCCACCCAATAGGTCAACTGCTCCAAATTGATTATCTTTGCCAAAGCTTTGTTCAAGAGCCACAGGCTTGAAGAAGCTGTGAGCAAACTCGTATTGAAGTTTTTCACACAAACGAACTGCTTCTTCTGAAACAATTTTCAAAAGAAATTTATTATCTTCGGCAACATATTCTTTAGAAATTATGTCTTTTACAATGTTTTGTGCTGTTTTTTGAACATCAAGATTATTGTTTCTGAGAAGTTTTTGCATAAAGATTTCAGCAACTTTGTGCAAAATATTACCAACATCAAGAGCTTTAAGTTTGCTTGATAGATTTTCTTTAAGCCTCAAACCATAGTTTGTGAAAAACAAGAACGGACAAGTGAAATATTTTTCTAGTTGACTTGTGCTTGTTTTTTGATTTTTGAAATATAATTTGTCGCTGCAATCAATTTGATAATTTTCTTCTGAATTTATGTTTTCAAGAGCTTGCTTTAAGTTCTTTGGCATAAACATTTTGCTTTCTTTGTATGCAGCACCTGCAAGTTTTATGTTTTCAAAATTGCCATAAGCTCGCTTGTTTCCAACTTCGGAACAAACATATTTGATGGCCTTGTTAACTGAACAAATTTTATCTGGTATTTGTTGTAAATAATTTTCTGCATCAAAAACAAATTCGCCTGAATATTTTTGAATCGAAAGTTGTTTTTCGCCGCCAAACATTCCTATAATTTGATCAATAACATTGCTTGCTTTTTTGACATTTTCACCCGAGCCTTGACTAAACGACAAAATCAATTTTTTGCTTGGCAAAAGCAAGGTTTCATATGCCTTGTATCTTTCTCTTCTGTTGATGGTTTTTATGGTTGGCTCAATTGTTTTTGAGCTTTTTCCATTAAGTTCGCCAATCTCTTTATCTAAAATAATTCCACAATCTTGTTGTTTTGTTGGAAAACTTCCTTCTGAACAGTTCAAAATAAACAAATAATCAATATTCATAAGTCCATCGGTGTTGTCTCCAACAACAATGCAATCTTGACTGATTGGAACCAATGACACATCTGACACACTAAGACCACTAATTAAAATGTTTTCAAACATTTCAACTGACATTTTTTCATTGCCTAAAAATTGTTCAATTTGGTCAAGAGTGTTATCTAATTTTTGTTTTGCTTGTTTTGTTATGTTCTGAGAAACAGCATCACCAGACTGAAGTTCTTCAAGAAGCAACAAGCGTTTGTCGATTTCAATAGACGACAACATCTCTTTTATTGCAGAAATATATTCGGTTGCTGTGGCATTATTAATTTTGAATAACTCAACCTTTTTAACCATGGCACTACGAAGTTTTTCAACCTGTCTAAATTGCGGAACTGACAAAATCTTTTCGTCAAAAACAGTAAATGGTTTTGTGAACTTGTTATGATTGATACCATATTGATTGACATAGTTAATAAAGTCGTCAATTGCTGAACCTGAGCTAATTAAAATGTTAGACAAAAATTCAATACAATCGGTTGCTTCATAGTTTTTACGACACACATTTATATAACTTTTGATGAGCTTAAACAAAGGGTGAGCACTAAAATCATATGGCTTTGCAATAAAATAACTAAAACCATATTCACTGAACACTTGCTCAATTTTTTCTTGATAAGTTTCAAGACCATTAACAACTAGGGCTATTTGCTTATATAATCCACCATTTTTGATAATCTGTGAAATTTTTTGAGCAACAAAATCAACTTCTTCTTCAACCCTCAATGCAGATAAAACTTCCACGGATTTTGTTCCAATTTTAACTTTTGCAGGATATGCATAAAGGTTGTCTTTGATATGTGCAAAACCCTCACCAAATTTGTGAGCAAATCTTTTTGGTATATAAACATAATTTTGTTCGTCTGCAATTTGTTTAAGTTTGTTGAAAACCTCGTTGTCAGCAATGTGTGCATTCGCCCCATTTGACATATAAGAACAAGAAGCAATGAATTGTTTCGATTTTGCTGCCAATTTTTTGCAAACAGTTAAGGCTTCAGCAGTCACAGATTCAAAGCCCAAAAAATAAACATTGCTGTTTTCAATAAATTGAGAATTTTCAACAGCGGCTTCCAAAACAGAATATAGATCTGATTGGTCAATATAATGATTTTCAATATATTGTTGGTATTCGTCATAAATCAAAGCAATATCTTGCATTTTAATTTTTAGATAAGACGAAACACCGTTGATCATGTCATAAAAATCAGCAACCGAAACAGCACTACTTTTAAGTTGACTGATTGTTCCATAAATGATTTCTGCAAAGCCATTTGTTGTTGCTGTTTTTTTGTAGCAAACCAATTTGTCTAGGTTTGATAAAATAATTTTTCTAACAATCATTGTTCCGGCAGATTTGCTCAAAACAAGTTTGTTGTTTATTGGCGAAATTTTGTTAAGCAGCCTTTTTAGTGAATAAACATAAATGTTTGCAAAGGCACCAGTTTTTGAAATTGAGAGTAAATATTTTTCTATCATGATTGTTTTGCTTTCTGGAGCAACCACAACAAAAGTTCCAAACGGATCTGCTTGGCTTTGTTGCATAACCAAATCTAGCCCGTGTTTGAGAGCTAGCGAAGTTGTGTCGGCTAAAATAAAATCGAATTTACTCATATATAAAGTTTATCACACTTATACCCATATTTCAATTATTTGCGAGAAAAAAGGCAATGACTAATCATTGCCGATTATATGTTTGCTGTGACAACCACATCGCTGCCAGTGCCAAGCAAATTTTTAACAACAACCATTCCAAACTTTGGTTTGTTTACAACAACTTTACTGAGTTCTTGCATGGCTTTTGCAATATATTTTTTTGGTATTGGTTTTGTGGTTTTAACACTTACTACTTTTCCTGTTGTGGTTTTAACAACTGTTGTGAGTGTTCGAACTGGCATTGTTAATTCTGCTTTTGCAAAAATTTCA
>JAZNPU010000065.1:0-3297 GCA_045589795.1 Clostridia bacterium | reverse complement strand
GGATTTATTCCTGGAAGTGCACTTATTGGTGCTATGTCTCAAAGAAAAGAAACCAAGTTTGGTATGAATGAGGCACAAAGTCAACATGATGCCAAAAGTGCTGAACTTAATAAAAAGAAAGGTGAAAACGCAGCAGCAATTAAAGATGCTATTAACTCTGCAAAAAGTGCTAAAGGGTCAAAATAGTTAGTAAAATTAAAATATTTTGCATTTTAGGATATTTAATAATAAAAAAGAAGAACAAATTTTGGTTCTTCTTTTTTTTGTTTCAGAAAGTGTTTTATGTGTCAAAAAAATAAGGCTATACACTAAGCATCAAAACTTTCTGAAATATTAGGAATATTTGTTTGATTTTATGTTTAAGTTTATTATAAAATAAAATTATCAAATAAAAGTTAGGAGAATTATTTATGGCAAAAATTAAAGTTGGTATAAACGGCTTTGGAAGAATCGGTAGCTTGCTATTGAGAGCATCAATCAAAAACAACACAAACATTCAAGTGGTTGCAATCAATGATCCATTTTTGGATATTAACTATGCAGCATATATGTTAAAATTTGATTCAATTCATGGAACATTTGATGCAGATGTTTCTGTTCAAGGAGAATATATTGTTGTTAATGGAAACAAAATTCGTTTCTTTGCAGAACTAAATCCAGAAAATATTAACTGGAAATCTGCTGGTGCAGAATACATTGCTGAAGCAACTGGCAAATTTACCAAACTTGAAGATGCTAGTCGTCACTTTGTGGGCGGTGCAAAAAAAGTTGTTATCACAGCTCCAGGAAAAGGAACACCAGTTTTTGTTATGGGTGTTAATGAAAATGAATACAAGAAAAACATGAATGTTGTTTCAAATGCAAGTTGCACAACAAACTGTTTGGCACCTCTTGCAAAAGTTATTAATGACAACTTTGGAATCGTTGAAGGATTGATGACAACTGTTCATGCAACAACTGCAACACAGTTGACTGTTGATGGCAGCAGCAAAAAAGATTGGAGAGGTGGAAGAAGTGCTCTTGTTAACATTATTCCTAGCTCAACAGGTGCTGCAAAAATGGTTGGTGAAGTTATTCCATCACTAAAAGGCAAATTAACAGGTATGAGCTTTAGAGTTCCAACAGCTGATGTGAGTGTTGTTGACTTAACTTGCAAACTTGCTAGACCAACAACTTATGAAGAAATTAAAGAAGTTATGAAGAAAGCTAGCAAAGGCAAACTAAAAAATATTATTGGCTACACAGAAGATGCTGTTGTTTCAACAGACATGGTTGGCCAAGTTTGCACAAGTGTGTTTGATGCAAGTGCAGGAATTATGCTAAATCCAACATTTGTTAAGTTAATCGCATGGTATGACAACGAGTGGGGTTATAGCTGCAAAGTTCTTGATTTGATTGAATATATGTATAAAGTAGACAATAAATAACATAAATCACCTGCTTGGGTGATTTTTTTATGCAAAAAATTTTTGCCTTGGTCAAAAAAATTGTTTTATAGTTTACAATGACTGTTTTATTGTGATATTATATGATAAAGGAATAGGGATAATAATGTTTAATACTCACATTTGTAAAAACTGTTTTAATACATATTCTGGCAAACCTGAAGTTTGCCCGCATTGTGGTTTCAAATTAAAACTTTCAAAAGAAGAAAAACAAGCTCAAAAATCTGAAAAAAAGAAGAATAAAAGAAAAAGATTGACTGACCAAGAAATTATGGACACAATCGATTTTAATGAGCTTGTGGCAGCTTCAAAAAAGAGCAGTAAAGCAAAAGAACAAAAGAAAGCTCCTGATTATACAGTTGACAAATCTGGTAATTATTGCATAGACACAACCAATGTCACATATTTACCAAACACCCACACATATTCTGCAAAAAAAGCTAGAGGCGAACATGATGCTCCAAAAATTAAGTGGTGGGAAATCTATAAATGGGCAGATTTATTCTTCGCTAGAAGAAAAATTAAAAAAGAAGTTAAAAAGGCTAGCTATTATCGTCCAGAACCAATCAAAAAAGGCACAATGATTTCTTTGTGTGTATTCTTTGGTTGGTGTGGAGGTCATAACCTTTATGCCAGACATTATCGCAAAACACTTTGGACAATCTTTTTGCTAGTGACAGGTTGCTGTGTTGTTTGGTCAACCAATCCAGCTCTTGAATCTGTTAAAGTTTCAATTGGTGGTGGATCATTGTTTGTAGTGCTATTTATGTGGATGTCAGATTTAATCAATTTGCTTATTAACAAATTCTCATACAAACTTAGCCGCTGGAAATTTATTGACAATCTAAATGCAGACAATCGTGCAACACTTGGCAGAAAATATATAGACATAAACGAATACAAAAAACCATGGTATGTTAGATTGGTTAACAAGATTGTTAACGGAATAAAAGACAAAAAAGCAAAAAAACAAACAGCTGAAGCTTCTGCACAAGAAGATTTGGTTGAACCAACAGAAGGTGAAACAGCTCCAGAAACAGAACAGAAGGTTGAAGCTCCTGTTAAACAAACAAAATCAAAGAAAAATAAAAATAAGAAAAATTCGTCAAAAAAATCAAAATAATTAATCATGAAAAATAATCAAAAAGTCGTTGTTGGAATGAGTGGAGGTGTGGATTCATCAGTTGCTGCACTTCTTCTTTGCAAGCAAGGCTTTGAAGTTGTTGGTTTGCATATGCTTGGTGAAAACCCAGAAACCAATAAACAAGATGCAAACAGGGTTATTGAACTTTGTGAAGAAATGGAAATCAAGTATCAAATTGTTGACTACAAAGATCATATGCAACAAGTAAAAGATTATTTTATTTCTGAATATTTATCTGGAAGAACACCAAACCCATGTGTTGTGTGCAACAAAGAAGTGAAGTTTAATCCATTTTTGGAATATCTAAAACTTATTGATGCAGATAGCTTTGCAACAGGACACTATGCTCAAATAGAACATGATGGAAATTTGCACTATTTGAAAAAAGCTGTAGACCAAAACAAAGATCAATCTTATTTTTTGTGTCAACTCTCTCAAAAACAATTAGAAAATGCAATATTTGTGCTTGGGCAATTTAGCAAAGATGAAGTGAGAAAAATTGCTCAAGAAAACAATTTGATTTCTGCTGAAACAAAAGATAGCTATGATGTGTGCTTCTTGGGTTCACAAAAGTTTAAGGATTTTATGAATCAAAATTATCCTGAAAAGCCAGGAAATATTGTTGATGTTGCAACTGGAAAGGCTGTGGGAAAACATTCTGGAATTTCAAAATATACATTAGGTCAAAGAAAAGGCCTAGGTATTGGT
>JAZNPU010000064.1:0-2778 GCA_045589795.1 Clostridia bacterium | reverse complement strand
AACAAAAATTCAGCAACAACAATAAGTGGTTCAGCATCTGTTAGTGGAAATACAGTGACTATGGGAGCAGGAAATGCTTTCGTATTTGCAAATTATGACAGAAACACATACACCGTGACAATTAGACGCAACAACACAAGTTATGGAACGGTTAGTGCAAGTTCCGTGACAGCATATTATGGAGCAGCAGTGAGCACAAGTGGGGCAACCTTAACTGTTGGTGGTTCAACTGAAGTCGGATCGTAGCCATGTCGTTCTGTGAGCCAAGGAGTTGTGTGATGAAATTGTCTTCCTAAGACCGCTTGGCCTCCGACTTCCCATAGTCACTGTATTTCCACTAACAGATGCTGAACCACTTATTGTTGTTGCTGAATTTTTGTTGTTCATTGTGTATGTGCCAGTTGCAACTGTCCAACCATCAAATGTGTGACCGGTTCGACTTGGTGTTCCTAAATCATATGTTGATGCATAATTTACAGTTGCTGTTGTATAGTTTGTTGCTGCCGCACTTGACACCCAGAAGTTTGTGACAACAACTGATTTGCCTGAATAATCATTATCCATTCGCATATTGTAGACACCAGTTGTTGTTGGTGTGTATTCAGCATATCCTCCACCATTGTGAAATCTTACACTGTTGGTTTCGTTATATCCCTTACTAATAGCCAAGAAAAGTTGAATTGATCCACTTGGAATTGATCCATCAGCATTTCGGATTGTCATATGGATATAATATTTTGTATTAGCCGTCAAACTAACTGTTTGTGGAATAGTTGAGAATGGGTCACTTGTGCTTGTTGGAGTGCTGGTCCATGTTCCACCATTAGCTGGTGAATATGTTGTTGTACAGTTATTATTAGATGATCCTGTTCCCGCTTTTGCCATTTCTGCTGCACTAAGCAGATTTTCTTGCCCTTTGAATATATGCAATGTATAACTGTTTATTGTCCATTGGGCATAATATGTAGTGTTAGCTGATGGCATTGTTGTTGTGGTTGAAATTTTGGTTCCTCCACTAGTTGCTGTAAACCATCCATTGAATGTATAACCTGTCCTTGTTGACGAAGGCAGTGTTCCCAATGCTGCTTTATGTTTTTTTGTTATACTTGTTCCGTTGCTTCCACCATTGCCATTAAACGAAGCTGTATAACTCTTATATTCACAAACCAAATAGTTTGTTTTCATGGCTGTGCTGTGTTGGTGATAACCAGCATAATTGACAATGCTTAAATATGTTTTTGCTGTTGATAAGTGTGTGCTATTTGTGCTGTATGCAATATAACTTGATGCTGCATCCCCATCATCTATGCTTGTTAACCCTTGTTTGTAGATTTTAATATTGCTTGAAAGAGATGTTCCAATGTTTAGATAAGCTGCAGAATTTAGATATATTGCCTCACCATATTGAGATGCACTACCTGACAAAGTTCCACCTTTTATGTTGGTTATTGAGTTGCCGTTATCATTATAAATAACCGAACCATAATAAGATGTATTTCCCGAAATTGTGCCGCTATTGATCGTTATTGTTGCTTGATTGTCGTCATAGCCATAGTTATATATTCCACCACCACGAGCATATTCTGTTGTTAATGTGATAGAGTTTCCTGAAATTGTTGCTCCTGAAAGTTCAACTGTTCCTGAATAATTGTAAATTGCACCACCACAAGCATATGCAGTGTTGTTGGTTATGCTACCTCCGCTTAAAGTGCATATTGCACTAGCAGAATTATTATAAATTCCACCTCCGCCTTTTACATTTGAGGTATTTTCTTGTGTTTGCTTATTGCCAGTGATGGCCCCACCAGTCATGGTAAATATGCCGTTGTTGTATACTCCACCACCACTTTGAACTGCGGTGTTTCCTGAAATTGTTGCTCCTGAAAGTTCAACTGTTCCTGCATTGTTATAAATAGCACCACCATTATATGATGCGATATTTTCAGAAAGTGTTCCACTGATTAAATTGACAGTTCCTGAATTATTGTAAATAGCACCACCAAATTTTGCACTATTTCCAGAAGCATTCACTCCATTTAATGTTATGGTAACTGATGCAGATACTCCATGAATTGCTCCACCATTTAATGTAGCTGTATTATTTGATAGTTCTCCCCCAACAATGCTGAGAGATGCAGAGCTTTGATACATGTAAATTGCTCCACCATATGATGTTGCACTGTTTTGGGTGAGAATACAATCGGCTAAATTAACAATTCCACTTGAATCAATAGCACCACCAGTATTATTGGTATTTTCAGAGAATGTGCATGATGAACAATTTAATACTGAGGTGCCTGAACCAGCATATGCACCATCAGCAAAGGCATTTAATGTTATGTTTGTTAAAGAAACTTCGCCACTACTTAAAATGGCTGGACCTTCAACATTACTTTTGCCAGTGTAGGTTTTTCCTGAAGAACCACCATCTAAAGAAAATTTTCCACCTGTAAGATACAATATTTGTGCATCTTCATTTGATGTAGCTTCTGTAAAACTTGTTGTTGGTTTGAAATCTAGAGAAAACTCACCATTAGTAAATTTAAGTTTATTGCTGCTGAAAAGTATAAGTTCGCCCAAGGTGTAATCTGCATCATGACTAGTTGTGATTTCAACTTCATCATATTTGTCTGTTATTGTGATGTTAATGTTTTCACTTGTCTTTTCTGCTGTCAAAATGCTTGCAATTTTTTCTTCTGAAACAGCAAAAGAAGACAGTGTGCTTACACTATCTTCTATGAAAATAAGCTCTAACTTGTTGTTCGCATCAAAACTGAT
>JAZNPU010000063.1:0-1992 GCA_045589795.1 Clostridia bacterium | reverse complement strand
CCTTGTTTTTTATTTGCTTATTTTATACAATTCTTTTGAACCACTTCTCTATTTCTGCTTTGGTTATTCTGACAGCGATTGGTCTGCCATGTGGGCAAAATAGAGGTATTTTTTCGTCATTCATTTGCGAAAACAATTGTTCAATCTCGTTTTGAGACAAATCATTTCCAGCTTTGATTGCACTCTTGCAAGAATGTTGCATTAGTTTTTCTTTTATTATATCAGATTGCTTTGAAACAGTTCCTTGCATGTCTCCCAAAAAACTTGCAAAGAAGTTTTCAATATTAATATTTGCCAGCAGCATTGGAACACTTGAAATTTTATAAGTTTTGTCACCGAAGTCTTCAATGTCAAAGCCAAGTTCTCTAATTTGATCCAAACATTGCTCAATCATGTTATATTCAATGCCATTAACCGGCAAAATATATGGAAACATTAATGGTTGAACAACCAGTTGTTTACTATCCACTTCTCTTTTGAATTTTTCATATAAAATTCGTTCATGAGCTGCATGTTGATCAATCATATATAGGTTGTTGCCATATTCAACAAGAACATATGTCTTAAAGAGCTTTCCAATGGTTTTAATTGCAGCATTGTTAAACTCTTGTGAAACAAACGATTGTTGCTCACTTTTGTTAGCTGCTAGCTTTTCCAAAAGTTTGCTTCCAAGACCAAAACCATCTGCTGCTTTTGTTTGTGCAGATGACAAATATGCAGCAGCTGAAATTATTTCTTCTTTTTTCTTCTCTTCTTGTGTTTCTGGCTGAGCAACTGTTGGTTGTTCGACGGATAACACAGAAGGTACCGAAACATTCATCTTGTCAATTTTTGTGCCAGATTTTGTCGCAAGTGTTGATTGCAAAGACACAGTTGGTGTTTTGATTTCAGTGTTTGCAACTTCAACTTTTGGAGCAATCTTGATACCTTCTTGATGTTTCAATACTTCTCCAGTTTGAGTATCAACTTCCAAGATGTAATCCATTTCACTCAATGCTCTTGAAACAGCTTCGTAGCAAATTGAGAAAATTCTTCCACTGTTTTCAAATCTAACTTCTGTTTTGTTTGGATGTACATTTACATCAACCGTTGTTGGATCTATTTGCAAACTCAAAACAAAGAATGGATATCTTCTTTTCATTAGCATTTCGCCATAAGCATTTGTGACAGCTGTGCTAATTGTGGTGTTTTGAACATATCGGCCATTGATGACAATGGTTTGATATGTTCTGTTTGGTTTGCTAAAGCTTGGTCTACCGATGTAGCCATAAACCTTTATCCCTTCTTTTTCAGCAAAGACTTCAAGTGTTTCAGAAATTGCTTGCTTGCCGTAAACAGCATAAAGAGCTTCTTTTAAGGTTCCGCCTTGACTTTGCAAAACAGTTTTTCCATCTGCAACATATGTAAAATTTAGTTGTGGATTTGCCAAAACAAATCTTTCAATTAAGTTGGTAATTTCTTGCTCTTCAGTTTTTGCCTTTTTCAAAAATTTTGCTCTAGCAGGAACATTAAAAAATAAATCTGAAACAACAATTGTTGTTCCGTTTGTTGCACCAACAGTTGAATTGCTTATGATGTTTCCAGCAGACAAAACAATGGTGTTTCCAAGTTCTTCATTTTGAACCTTACTGGTTAATCTGACATTGCTTACTGCAGCAATACTGGCTAAAGCTTCACCACGAAAACCCAAAGTGAAAATGCTTTCTAGGTCTGATGCCTTAGAAATTTTGCTTGTTGCATGTGGCAAAAAGGCATTAACTAAATATTCCTTTTCAATTCCTGAACCGTTGTCGGTCACACGGATTTCTTTTATGCCACCATCAAGAATTTCAACTTTGATATGTGTTGACCCAGCATCTATGCTGTTTTCAACAAGTTCTTTTACTACACTTGCAGGTCTTTCTACAACTTCACCAGCTGCAATTAGGTTATAAATTGAACTGTCTAAAACATTAATTTTTGCCATTAATTTCTCCTTATTTCTTTAGTTTT
>JAZNPU010000062.1:0-1764 GCA_045589795.1 Clostridia bacterium | reverse complement strand
GGCAAAAAGTTCAAAATCAATCCATATTATATGGTAAACAACCATGGCAAGTATTATTTGGTTTGCAACTATGACAAATATGACAACCTTGCAAACTACAAAATCGAATGTATTTCAAATATCAAAATAATTGACGAACTAATTAGACCTTTGAGTTCTATCCCAGGTCAAGAAAAATTTTCAATCAAACAATACATGAAAGAACACATTTATATGGTGGCAGGAAATTCTGTTAATGCAACAATCAAAATCGACGACAAAAAAAGAATTAATGACATCATTGGTTGGTTTGGTGATGGTTTGTCAATTTACACACAATGTAATCAAATTTATGCAACACTAACTGTCAACGAAGAAGCTTTGGTTTATTGGGCTTTGCAATATGGTGAACATGTTGAAGTGGTTTCCCCACAATCAACCAGAGATAAAATAAAAAATATGTTGATTCAACTCAATAAAAAATATGGAGAATAATATGAAAAAAAAGAAAAAATCTATTTTTGAAAACATTGTGTTTTTTAATGTAAATAAGGTGGTTGGTTTACTGGAAACATTAGGGAATGGAAACAATTAGGAGATAAATTTATGGCAAAAGTTAAACAATTAGATGCATATCAGGAATATAAAAGGGAAATGGTGTTAAAAAACATTTGGTCAACAATCAAAAAAACTTTTATTGTGGGGCTCGTTATTGTTGGATTGATGTATGTTTTTATGTTTTATTTCTTTTCAGTTTGCTTAAAAGCAAAATAAAAATCTAGCAAAAGCTAGATTTTTTTTAACCTTCCAACAACATTTTGTCAGCAACAAGAGCAATAAATTCGCCATTGGTTGGTTTTTCGTTGTTGGTGTAAACTTTAATTCCAAAAACATTGTTAATATTTTCAATTTTGCCACGGTTCCAAGCAACTTCAATTGCATGTCTGATGGCTCTTTCAACTTTGCTTGCTGATGTTTCAAATCTTTGAGCAATGCTAGGGTATAGCTCCTTGGTTATGCTGTTTATAATTTCTGGGTTATAGATTGCCATCTTTATTGCTTCTCTCAAAAATTGATAACCTTTTATGTGTGCCGGAATGCCCACTGTTATAAAAATATTTGTTATTCTTTCTTCCAAAAACTTATTATTCCTTGATTCAGAAACAACCACTGCTGTGTCTTGTGACTTATAGTCTGTAAAAAGGTCTTTTATTCTTTCTGATAATATATTAGCATCAACTGGTTTAATCATATAATATTTCGAACCAAGACTGAGTGCTTTTTGAACAAATGCATCACTGTTTAGAACAGTTGTCACAATAAATTTAATGTTTGAGTTTTTGCTTTTGCAGTCTTCCATTATGGCAAAACCGTCCTTGCCACTAAGCAAAACATCAAGAATCACAACATCTGTGTTTGGATTGTTGGAGATTAGGGTTTCAAGCTCTGTTCCGCTGGTTGCCTTGCCCACAACAATAAATCCGTTAGCTTTAAGTGTTTCTTCTGTTTTAGCCATTTCTTCGGCATTGTCATTAGCAATAATAACCTTTATTTCGTTATCCATTTTTATTCTCCTAAAATATAATAATTTTTACCCAAAATACGGCAATAAAGACATTATATAACAATTTTATTTGCAAAACTTCAAAAATAAAAAATTAAACAAGGCAAAAACGGCAAATAATGACAGATTTTGTCGGAAAACCTTACTTTGAAAATGTTGATTAATTAACATTAATGAAAAATATTAGTGATATTGAGAATAATTTGTTTCAGAAGTTGGAA
>JAZNPU010000061.1:0-2753 GCA_045589795.1 Clostridia bacterium | reverse complement strand
GCCTTTTGGATTAAACATTGGTTGTGATTTGAATCATTTCAGATTGTATAGCCAAGAGGATATTCTTAATCTGCTAAAAATGAAAGATCGTTATTGGGATCATGACAAAAATTTGAATATGAAGGTGGAATAAGGTTTAATTTTGATAGTTATGAACAACAAAAAACAAGCTTCTCAGCTTGTTTTTTATTTGCGATATTTTTTTATGTATTCATGCATAATTTGCACGGCATTCAAGCTTGCACCCTTTCGAATGTTATCAAAACACAAAAACAGATTGATTGCTTTGGGGTTGCTTGGGTCTTGTCTGATTCTGCCAACAAAAACTTCGTTTTTATTTTGTGCTAAAACTGGCATAGGATATAGGTTTTTATTTGGTTTATCTGCAAGGATTATTCCTTTTGATTTGTTTAATGTTTGTTTGATTTGTTGGATGCTGACAGCCGTTTCAAACTCTATGTTCACAGCTTCGCTGTGACAAATTTCTATTGGAACTCTCACACATGTTGCACAAAGGGGAATATTTGTTTTTAGCAATCGATTTGTTTCAAAAAAAAGTTTATCTTCTTCTAGGGTATAATCATTGCTTAAAAAGCTGTCTATGTGAGGGATTAAGTTATTGCTCAAAATATGAGGAAATTTTGTTGTGGAGTTGTTTTTCAAATCGTCGATACCTTTTTGACCGCCACCACTTGCGGATTGAAAAGTTGAAACAATCACACGGTTAATTTTTGCAAGTTTGCTTAAACTGTGCAAAACAAGACTTAAGCCAATTGTGGAGCAGTTTGGGTTTGATATGATTTTTTGGTTTGTTATGCTGTCAAAATTGATTTCTGGAACAACCAAGGCAGCAGAAAGGTCTCGGCGGAAAGCATTTGAATTGTCTATAACAACTGTTCTGTTTTGTGCAAATATGGGAGCCCATTGTTTGCTCACGGCAGTTCCTGCACAAAAAAAGGCAAAATCTGTTTTGGGATTTATGTTGTTGAGAGATAGTTCTTGAACAACATAACTATTGTCTTTTATTGTTAAAACTTTTCCACAGCTTTTTTTGCTTGCATAAAGCAAAATTTGATTGTCACACAAATATCCAAATTCATCTAAAATTTTCAAAATTTTTCTGCCAACCAGCCCGGTTGCTCCAATTATTGCAATGATCATAGCTTCTCCTAACAAAATGTTTTAATGGTTTGCTTGATACTTGTCACGGACAAGTCAAGGGGTGAAAAGTGTAGTGGGGTGTATGCCCCTGAAGGATATTTTTTAATCAATTTTTTTATGACTCTTGCATAGCTCAAAACAATTTTTGCGGTTAAATCTGGGTTGGATTGCATTGAAGCAGACATATGCAAAAGAATATTGTTGTTTTTTGCTAAGTTGGTGCAAAAAATTTGACCACTATGACTAAAGTTTTTTATGCTGTTTAATTTTTCTTGAGAAACAAATTTGACTGAAACTGTTTGGTTTTTGAAATAGTGGTCCATTTGTTTGATACTGTTTTCAATTTGTTTGTTTTGCTGTGGATTATTACTCACCACAAAAACTTGCCTTGAATGTTTTTCATCAGAAACTTTGCCAGTTTTGGCTTGTGCTATTGCTTTGGGGTTTGGAAGGGTGATTGCCAAAGCATCTTCAATTGCTGGAATTTGCTTGACAGCTTGAGTATGCCCAAGGCTTGTTCCCGGGCCCCAAAAACTGTTGCAGGGACTAGATAAAATTGAGCTAAACATTAATCTTATTTGACTAAATAATCCAGGATCCCAACCGGCAGAAACAATGCAAAAGTGATTATGTTTTTTTGCAATTTTGTTTAGCTTTGATTGTAGTTTTTCTATGAGATCGTGGGTGTCGAAAGTGTTGATAGTATTGAAATATTTTGTAAAAAATGGTGCATCATTAAGCATATCCGACTGACTGCCCGAACATAAAAGTAAAAGATCTATTTTGTTTTGAAAATTCAATAGGTTTTGTCGGTTGAAAACAGGGGTTGAAAAGGGTGAAGAAATATTGCTTCTGCTTGTGAAAATGCCAACGAGCTTGAAAATTTTTTCTTTAATTATATTTTCTTCCAAAGCCTTTCCGAGGTTGCCATATCCCAAAATTGCAACTTTAATCTTCATAACTGCCTCCAATAAGTTCACAAAAGCTGTGTTCACCTGGAGAAGAATTGATCAGTGCCTCAATTGCTTTCAATGCACCGTTTGCATAAATGCTTCGTGAATGAGCTGTGTGTGTTAAGGTGATTTCTTCGCCATTTAATGCAATGTTTATTTGGTGAGTGCCAATCTTGTCACCAGATCGTATGCTGCTAATGGATGGTATTGTTTTGGTGTTTTTTGCAATTTGGTTTTGCAAAAGCAATGCTGTTCCGCTTGGTCTGTCTTTTTTGCTTATGTGATGTGTTTCTGTTATTGTATAGTTGGCTGCTGGCAAAATTTTAAGATTGGACAAACATGTTTGCAAAAACAAAATTCCCAAAGACAAGTTTGGGCAAAAGCAAAATGGAATATTTGAACAAATTTTGCGAATTTGTTTTTGTTGATTTGGTGAGTGTCCTGTTGAGCAAATAAGCAGTGGTGTGTTGTGTGATGCAGCAAAAAGAGCAGTGCTTATTGTTGCTGTATGCAAACTGGCATCAATGATGCCGTCTGTGTTTTTGCTAGTTCTGATAGAATTATTGAGTGTTAAATCTACTTTTTCAACAGTGTGTCCATTTTTTGTTAAAACTTCACAAATTTGTGAGCCAAGTTTTC